>CAKZOQ010000338.1 GCA_937136445.1 uncultured Gemmatimonadota bacterium | reverse complement strand
CGGGGCGGGGATGGTAGAAGCCGGTGAGGCCGCCGCGGTACAGCGTCTCCCGGACGTTGCCGTCCTTCCGGGTCCAGCCGCCGGCCTCCACCGCCACACGCAGGCGGGGAGAGGCTCGGGCGCCCACGAGCAGGAAGGCGGAGGGCCCGCCGTCCCGACCCGTGGCGCAGAGGTCGCAGGTGAAGCGGAGCGTACCCGCACCCAGCCCGATGCCCGCCCAGAGGTTGGGTTCCTCCGAAGCGTCGGAGGACCGGGCGTCGGTGGTGGGCGCCTGGGCCGTCAGCGACGGAGGGGAGAGCCAGGGGGCGAGAAGAACCAGGAAGACCGGGAGCAGGAGGGCCGGAAGGGACCGGCGCCAGCGGAGGGTCTGCGGGGATCCCCGACGGCTGCGACTTCGAACCATGCACTTCCTCTACCGAACGACGTTCGAACGGACGGGAGCCGGTGGCCGAGGCCTGACACACTCACCGGTCCCAGGGGACTGCACGATCCGGGCCAGGCCCTGGATCCCCCGGAACCCGGGCGGTCCCGGCACGTCCACCCGGTGCGGGTCGGCTGCAGACCGCGAGGATTCATGCGGGCTGCAAGCCCCGGGGGGAGCTACCCGGACGGGCGGGGTAGGGACGCCCACCCGCCCAACGCCCCGCCCAGCGCATCGGCGAGGGTCCCGGCCAGCAAGGCAAGCTCTGGCCCCCCTCCGTCGGCGGCCGGGTCCAGGAGCCTCGTGTTCACCTCCAGCTCCAGCCCCAGGTAGGCTGCGGGGGCGAAGGAGGCACGGAGCCAGGTGGTGAGCCCGTCGGAGGTGCCTCGGTACGGCCGATTCCGGTGGATGCGTCGCTCCGGGAGGGCGATGCGCAGGCCGCGGCACCAGGCGTCCGCCAGGCTTCGTTCCGGCAAGCGGGCGGGATCGTAGAGGACGCCGATGTCGGTGGTGCGGGGCCGGCCGTCCAGGACCGGGGTGAAGGTGTGCACCCCCACCTGCACCACCCCTCGGCCCGCCGCCACCTCCTTCGCCACGGCCGATCGGACCGCCTCCCGGTGGGGTCGGTGGTAGGCGGCAAGCACCTCGGCCCGTTGCCGCGCCGGAAGGGCCCGCACCTCCTCCCAGAAGACCCGGGGGTGGTCGGGGGAACGGTTCACGTCCGCCAGCAAGCGGGTCCAGGGGTGGGCCAGGACCGGCCCGCTCCGCCAGCGCCGGAGTCGTCGGGCCAGGACCTCCGCCACCTCCATGGCGCCGGGGTCCCAGCCGCGGTGCGAGGCCAGGAGTGCCTCCCGTCCCCGGAAGAGCGTCGCGTGCTCCGGGGGCACAAGGCGACCGGCGTGCTCGCAGGTCAGGAGGAGGACCGGCGGACCCGAGGGGGCCGGCGAACCCGTCACGGCCCGAACACCTCCCGCCGCCCGAGCCCCTCCTGAAGCCGGCGCCAGACATCCCGGAGACGGGGACGGGGCACCTCGTCGCCCCGATGGGCACCGCGCCGCAGGCTGAGCTCCGCGAGAAGGCGCTCCGCCAGGCTGCCGTGATCCACGAACGCCCGCAGGGCCGGCTGCCATTCCCCGCCGGATTCCAGCAGGCCCACCTCTTCCAGGAGGCCACCCCAGATCTCACCGGCGTCCCCCACCGGGTGCTCCAGGCCCAGCAGCGCCCGGTATTCCAGCCGCTCCGGGCGGGCCCTCCGTCCCACCTGCGCCGTCCGGTCCAGAAGGTCGGCCAGCGGGTCCGTGGCCCAGCGCCCCCGGAGCTCCGGCTCCGCCTCCAGGACCTCGGCGGCCCGTCGGACGGCGCCTGCCACCGCAGCCACGACCGCCAGGTCCGCCACCGGACCCTCCTGGGCATCCACCACCCGGATCTCGATGGACCCCCGGTCGAAGCGGGCGATGGCTCCCCGGGCGTTGACCCATTCGTGGCGGAGGACGCCCTCGGGATCCAGCGGTTCCAGCGCCTGGTAGATGGGCTCCAGGACGATCCGGTGGTACGCCGTCCGCGAATCCACCGCCTCCGGAACCACCGACCCCGTCACCTGCGGCACCCGTCGGGCGTTGTCACGATAGGCCAGGAGGCGGCTGTCCAGGGCGCCGGTGACCCGACCATCCAGGATGGGCGAGGCGGCGGTGAGCGCCGGGATCAGCGGGAGGACGCAGCGCACGGCCTCGTGGAGGAGGCCGAACTCCTCGTCGCCGTGGAAGGGCAGGTTCAGGTGCGTGCTCTGGAGGTTCGCCCACCCATGGCCCCGACACCCGAAGATGCGGTCGAAGGTACGGTAGACCTCGGTGCACTCCCGAGGCCAGATCCGGAACTCCCGCACCGGGTCCATCCAGGGGTGGACGGCGCCGGGCAGGACCGCGCACCCCCACGGCTCCAGCAGCTCCTCGGCCCGCTCCAGACTCCGGGCGAAGGCTTCCGCCAGACCCGAGAGGCCGGGGACCGGCCCCGGCGTCTTGAGCTCCAGAACGTGGAGGGCCAGCTCGTTGGACCACCCCACCCCCTCCACCACCGGGTCGTCGCCCCCCGGCTCCGGGTCATCCTCCTCCCCCGCCCCGTCCGCCCCCTGGGCCACCGCGTCGAAGAGACGGTCGGCGACGGGCCGCACGTCCAACGAGTCGGCATCGACGATCATGAACTCCACCTCCACGCCGTATCCCGCCCAGAGGCTCAGGGGCTCGGCGGGGACCGGGCCCTCTGCCACCCCGTGGGGAGGCGGTGCGGCCAGGGGCTCCACGGGCTCGGGAGGTGGGCTCATGCCCCGTTGCCTCCGCTTCCGCCCCGGGCGTCGAGCCGTGCGCGGAACCAGGCGGCGATGCGGTCATAGAGGACCTCCCCCAGGACCGCATCCTCGTAGCCGGCCTCCAGGTTCGGGTTGTCGTTGACCTCCATGACCAGGAGGCGACCGTCGGAGAGCTCCTTGAGGTCCACTCCATAGAGCCCCTGGCCCACCAGCCCACCGGCCCGGAGCGCCAGCTCGAGGACCGGCTCTGGAACCGACTCCAGCGCCCGCGCCTCCACCTTCCCGTAGCGCCGTCCGCGTCCGTCGCCCCGGGCGATCTGCCAGTGGCCCTTCACCATGTGGTACCGCGCGGCCCAGAGCGCCTCCCCACCCAGGAGCCCCACCCGCCAGTCGAAGGCCGACGGTGTGAAGCCCTGGGCCACCACCAGGTCCGAGTCCTCCAGGAGCTCGGCCAGCGTCTCGGCCAACACCTCCCGGGTGTCCACCTTCCGAACTCCTCGGCTGAACGCGCCGTCCGGGGCCTTGAGGACGCAGGGAAGTCCGACGGCGCCGGCCACGTCCTGGTCGGCATCGTGGACGATGACCGTCGGAGGAGTGGGGATTCCGTGCCGGTGGAAGAGCTCGTGCTGGAACACCTTGTTCGTGCAGCGCACGATGGAGTCGGGGTCGTCCACCACCACCAGCCCCGCCGCCTCGGCCCGACGAGCGAACCGGTAGGTGTGGTGATCCACCCTCGTCGTCTCCCGCAGAAAGAGCGCG
>CAKZOQ010000337.1 GCA_937136445.1 uncultured Gemmatimonadota bacterium | reverse complement strand
AGGACGCCCTCCGCATCGCCAACGACACCCGCTTCGGGCTGGGCGCCGCCGTCTACACCCAGGACTCGGATCGGGGCGAGCGCATCGCCCGGGACGTCCTGGAGGCCGGCAACTGCTTCGTGAACGGGATGGTCCGCTCCGACCCGCGCCTCCCCTTCGGCGGCATCAAGGAGAGCGGCTGGGGTCGGGAGCTTTCCCCGCTGGGGATCCGAGCCTTCACCAACGTGAAGACGGTCTGGGTGGCGTAGGCGCCTCGGCTCGGGGGCCAGCCGCTACTCGAAGTTGCCCGGGACGGCCTCGTACATCGTCGCCGCCATGTCCTCGGCGGTCTCCATGGTGGAGAGGTTCAGCTCGAAATCCGGCTTCTCCGGGGCCTGGAGCTTCTCCACCAGCTCGGTGACCTCGCGGTTGGAGAGGCCCAGCTCCTTCAGCTCGTCCGCCACCACCGCCGCGCCATCCTTCACCCGGATCCCGCCCACGTCCGCCGTCAGCAGGCGGGAGAGGACGGAACGCTCCACCCGCGTCAGGGGCCGGCTCTCCAGGTCGTAGTCCAGCCACGCCTCGTAGGAGAGGGGGGCCACTCGCTTCACCATCCCGGCGATGACCCGCGCGAACTGCTGGATCTCCCACTGGGCCCGGGGATCGACCCGGAGCGAGAGGAAGTGCAGGAGGTTGTGCAGGTCGATCTTCCAGTACCACTGGGTATAGGTGGAGACGGGGAGGTCGATGCGAGCGATCTCCCGGGCGACGTCTTCCTCCAGAAGCCAGCCATAGGTCTCGCCGGCGTCCTCCCGCAGGCGCTCCCAGCGCTCCACGGCCTCCCGGTGGACCTCCGCCGCGGTCTCGCCGGAGCGCCCCTGGTTGTTGGTGCTGCTCTGGAGCTGGAAGTGCTCCTCCTCCGGCGTGTAGAAGAGGAGCGGCATGAGAGAATACCGTGCGCTCAACTCGTTGACCGAGGCCGTCCGGTGCCGGATCCACTGGCGCGCCACGAACATGGGCATGGCGCAGTGGAACTTGAGCTCCACCATCTCGCTGGGGGTGGTGTGGCGATGGCGCCGGAGGTACCGGACGAGCCCCCGGGTCCGGGAGACCTTCCGGGTGCCGTGGCCGTAGCTCACCCGGGCGGCGCGCTCCACGTCGCCGTCGGAGCCCATGTAGTCCACCAGCGCCACGAAGCCGTGGTCCAGGACCGGGAAGTAGCCCCCGAGGATCTCCTCGGCGGCGGAGGTGGTGGGACGCTTGGTGTCCATGGCGGCTCGGGACGAAGAGACGGGCGGCGCCGGGGAGAGGTCCCCGACGCCGCCCAATCTGCCCGCTGGGCGGGCGCCCTTCAACCGGCATCCCCCACGTCGGGGGAGGCCGGGACTCAGCCCGAGGGGATCAGGTTGTATCCCGGAGGCGCGCTGTCGTTGAGGCGCAGGTAGGGGACGGTGGCCCCGAGCGTCCACACACCGTGCTCGTACGCCGTCTGCACCAGCTTCCAGGTCTCCACCTGGGCCTGACCGAAGAGGGGCGTCTCCGTCCGGAGCCCGTCGTCGGGGATGGCGTTGATGAGATCGGCAACGGCGTCGAAGCCGGCGTTCACGTACCGGGCGAGCTCCGCCTTGTCGTTCAGGTACACCTCGGGATCGAACCCTGCCGTCTCGACGGGAGCATCCACCCCGGACTGGATGATGCCTACGTTGCCCTGGACCACGTGCTCGATCTGCTGGGCGAAGTCCCGGACGCCCTCGGTGGGTGCGGTCCGGAGTCCCGAGGCGGGCATGGCGTCGACCATGCCCAGGACGTTGCCGCGCATCCGTTCGAAGTCGTCGAGGAGGCTGGCCTTCAGGTCCTGCGCCGCCACCGGGGCGGCGAAGGCGAGGGCGAGAAGGACGGCGAGGGTGCTACCCAGGGTGCTTCGTTGGCTCAGGGCGGGCATCGGGGCTCCTGGAAGTGGGTGAGGTCGGGGGGTTCATACGAAGGTTTGCTGCTCCCCTTTCGGCCAATACGCAGGGAGCTGTTCGAGGTCCGTTGCACCCTTCGGCGGAGTTCTGCGCAGGGAGGAGTGACAGGGCCGGCTCCGGTCGAGGATCGGAGCTCGGCACCGCCTCTGATCCCACCCCTGGAGAATCCCATGTTCCCACGTTCTCACCCCCTCGCTCTCGCTCTGGCCGCCCTGGCCCTGGTGGCCTGCGACGACGACCCCGTCACCCCCACCGATCCCGTCGAGGAACTCCTCGTCGAGATCCGCGCCTCCACAGAGACCTTCCACGACCTGGATGCCGCGATGCAGGCAGGATTCGGGGCCGCCAGCCAGTGCGTGTCCGGGCCCGCAGGGGCCATGGGGATCCACTACCTGAACCCTGCCCGCCTGGACGGTGCCGTGGTGACCACCGAACCCGAACTCCTCCTCTACGAGCCCGGGGACGACGGCATGCGGCTCGTAGGCGTGGAGTACATGGTGCCGGCGCCGGACTGGGACCCGACGAACGATGCGCCGCCGGAGCTCCTGGGGAACGTCTTCGCCGACCACCGGGCCGAGGCCGATCGCCATGGCATCCCCTTCCCGCACTACGACCTGCACGTCTGGGCCTGGGAGGCGAATCCCGACGGTACCTTCCTTCCCTTCAACACCCAGGTGACCTGCTCCGGGTGAGGCCCCGGCCGGGAGGATCAGGGGGGGGGCGCGGAGCCTCCCCCGATCCCCCATGCCGAGTCGTACTGCGCCAGCATCTCCTGGAAGGCCGGCTCCTGCCGGATCGGCTCCCAGACGTGATGGTACCGGAAGACCCCTGCGAACTCAGGGACCACCGGACTCGCCGCCAGGAGCGCCAGAGCCTCCTCCCCATGGCCCCGGGACGCCTCCGCCGCCGCCCGCACCGAGGAAGGAGTGCGGTCGTCGATCTCGGCGAGAAGTGCCTCCGCCCGCTCCACCTCGCCCAGGCTCTCGTAGGCCAGGGCGAGTTCGACCCACAGCCCCGGGAATCCTCGGGGATTCATGCCGGGGAGGGACCTCGCCCGCTCCAGGACCACCTGTGCCTCACCGGGCCGGTCCAGCTCCCGCAGCAGTTCTCCCACCACCATGTGCACGAACGGAGAGGAAGGAGCGAGACGGGCGGCCAGGCGGGCATGCTCCAGGGCCACCTCCTGGCTGTCGGCGAACTGGTACCAGCGCGCCAGAGACGTTCGGATCACCGGCGAGGTAGGATCCACCTCCATGGCCCGCAGCAGGGGAACCCGCGCGTCTTCCAGGCGCCCCAGGCTGACGAGCAGGTTCCCCAGCCAGAGGGCAGCTCGGGCGTTGGACGGCTCCAGCGCCAGAGCCCGGCGGAGGGCTTCGAGCGACGCCGGGCCGTCCCGCTCCCCCAACTGAAGGAGGAGCCCCAGGGAGGCGTGGGCGTCCGCGAGCTCCGGCGCCAAGGCCAAGGCGCGGTCCACCGCCTCCCGGGCTTCGGGAAGCACCGCATCCGGGGCTTCGTACCCGTAGTTGGCAAGCAGGGCCAGTGCCTCCGAGAGGCCCGCCCAGGAAGGGGCGTGGTCCGACGTCCGTGCCAGCGCCTCCCGGAACCCCTCCACGCCGCGCCTGAGGCCTGCCTCCGTTCGTTGCTCCAGGTTGGCGCGGCCCTCCACCCACGACCGATAGGTGGCCAGGTCCAGCGGCGCCGAACCCGGGTCTGGGGACGGCGATCGGGCGTCCAGGGTGAGCGCCACTTCGGTGGCGATCTCCCCAGGGACCTCCTGGAGGCTCTCTGCGGTAAGCGACCGACGGTACCCCCGGGCCCAGGCCTGACTCTCGGTCCGGGGATCCACGAGGCGGGCGTTGACCCGAAGCCCACCGTCCGAGGAGGCGACCGAGCCCTCCAGCACCCAGCGAACCCCGAGGGCGTCGGCGACCTCGGCCATGGTTCGTTCGTCCCCCCGCAAACCCTCCACGGCGCGCCGGGACGTGACGCGGAGACCGGAGACGGAGGATAAACGGGTGATGAGGTCGTCGTGGATGCCCCGGGAGTAGGTCGACGGCTCCTGCCCGGGGTCCAGGCTCTCGAAGGGAAGGATCGCGATGGATGGCTCCTCGTCGGACGCGGGGCCCACCGGTCCAGCGCCGTCCGCCACCCCCGACGCCAGGAGCCAGGACAGGCCGACCGCCGCCAACCCCGGGAGGATCCAGACGGGCCGTCCCCACCCACGCACCGCAGAGTAGACGCCCCCAGCATTCCCCGGTGGGAACGCGTGGACGGCTTCCGGACCCACAGGGAGCCGCCCGCCCCGCCCCCGGGACAACGCGGCGAGGACCTCCGCAGCCGACGAAGGTCTGGACCCGGGCTCCTTCTCGAGACAGCGCTCGACCAGAGAGGCCAGCGGTGCAGGCACCTCCGGTCGGAGGTCCCTCAGGGGGGTCGGTGCGTCATGGCGAATCTGATGGATGAGTGCGTCGGGGCCCTGGGCCGAGAAGGGTCGCCGGCCCGCGAGCATTTCGTAGAGGACCACGCCCAACGACCAGAGATCGGAGCGTTCATCCACCTCCTCACCGCGCGTCTGTTCCGGGCTCATGTAGGCCGGTGTCCCCGGTGCGGTCCCCAGGCGGGTGAGGGCGGAGCCGGCGACCTTCGCCACGCCGAAGTCCAGGAGTTTCACCCCCCGCTCCTCCGCCTGCATGACGTTGGCGGGCTTCACGTCGCGATGGACGATGCCGGCGCGGTGCGCGGCCTCCAGGCCACGGAGCATCCCTTCGGCCACCCGCACCGCTTCGTCCACGTCGAGGGCGCCCTCCTCGAGGCGCTGGGCCACCGTCCGTCCGGGGTAGTAGGCCATGGCGATGTAGGGACGGCCGTCGTCCGCCACGTCGATCTCGAAGATGGTGGCGATGTTCGGGTGGTCGAGGGCGGACGCGGCCCGGGCCTCCCGGCTGAAGCGCTTCCGGGCCCGCTCGTCGGTGGCGAGCCAACGGGGAAGAAGCTTCAACGCCACGTCGCGCTCCAGCCGGGAATCGAAGGCTCGATAGACGATTCCCATCCCCCCCTGTCCCAGGCGTTCCCCGAGCCGGTACCGGCCGATGCTGTCGGGCTCTCCCGCCCCACCGCTCCTCGACTCCTCGACGAGGGCGGCGGCTCGTCCGGCGTCCAGCGCTCCGAGGAACCCCTTGTCCGGCGCCGTGGCATCGGCTCGGGCGAGGGTGTCGTGCGCCTGGAGGAGATCCCTCAGCTCCGCGGCCAGCGACGGGTCACCGCGAGTGAGGTCGGAGAGGACGCCCGCCCGCTCCTCCTCCGGCAGCTCGACGACCCGCCGGAAGAGCTCCTCCAGTCGACCCCAGTCCCCGGTGGGAGGGCCTGCTTCGGATCCGCTCATGGAGCCGGAACGGCCTCCCCGCCCAGCGCCCGGAAGAGCCAGGCCCGAGCCATGGCCCAGTCGTACTTCACCGTGCGAGGCGAGACCTCCAGGGCCCGGGCGGTCTCGGGAATGGACATTCCTCCGAAGTAGCGGCACTCCACCACCCGCGCCTGTCGGGGCGACCGCTCCGCCAGGCGCTCCAGGGCGTCGTGGAGGTCGAGAAGCTCTCCGGCGAAGGCGTCCACCGGCGTCTGCTCCGGCGTGAGAGACTCGGCTACCTGGCCACCTCCCCGCTTCTGAGCCCCACGGCGTCGGGCGTGGTCCACCAGGACCCGGCGCATGGCCTGAGCCGCTGCCGCATAGAAATAGGCCCGCCCTCGCTCGTCCACCCGGGTCGCATCCACCAGGCGGATGTACGCTTCGTGCACGAGCGCCGTCGTCTGGAAGGTGTGCCCCGGGGCCTCCCGGGCCAGTTGACGGCTGGCCATGCGCTTCAGCTCCCGGTACACCGGCTCCACCATCTCCTCCCGTGCCGACGGATCCGCGTGGGACGCGTCGAGGAGGGCGGTCATGCGTGTGTGTGGGGAGGAGAGTTCGTCGCGCACGGGTCGGGGCAGAGCGTTCGAGGGCCGAAACGTCCGGAAGGAATCTAGGACGGCCCCACCGGAGCGGTCGAGACGCGTGCAGGGCTGGGGCCCCAGGACCTTGGGGGATTCCGTCCTTGCCCCGCTCCCCCAGCCGCTCTAGGGTGGGCGGGCACGCCGCCATCCTCCGTAGTTTCGAACTCCCCGGAGCCACCCCATGGGCCACCTCGCCGGCGCACTCCTCCTTGCTACCCTCCTCCAGTCTACGCCCCAGGAGGTGGAGATCACCCCGGAACGCTCGGAGATCCGGGTCTCGGAGACGGTGCAGCTCACCGTCCGCACTTCGGACGGTGACGAC
>CAKZOQ010000336.1 GCA_937136445.1 uncultured Gemmatimonadota bacterium | reverse complement strand
GGGTCTCCAGAGTGAACGGCCACCGCCGGCCCCGCCCTACCGGATCCTACCGACCCCGGCCGAAACGACGTTCTGGTGGGGTCTCCGCACGGCGTGCAGTCTAGCAGCCTCGCGTGGCGTCGAGGCTCCCGGGATGTGAAGTTCGCAGTCCCATCCCCTCCCCCTCCCCGGACGCGCCATCGGCGGATGAAATTCCTCAGCGGACATCTGGGCTACGCTCTCCGAGACCAGCAGCTCCGGACCAATCTTGCCGGCCTGGCGCGGTATCTGGCCTTCCTGGCCGCCGTGGTGGCGCTCTACTCGGTCCTCTTCCACTTCGTCATGCTCCAGGAGGGCGAGGAACACTCCTGGGTCACCGGGATCTACTGGACGCTGACGGTGATGAGCACCCTCGGGTTCGGCGACATCACCTTCACCAGCGACCTGGGGAGGGCGTTCTCCATTCTGGTGCTGGTCTCCGGGATCATCCTGCTCCTCATCGTCCTGCCCTTCGCCTTCATCCGGTACTTCTACGCCCCCTGGCTCGAAGCGCGCCTGAGGCTCCGAGCCCCTCAGGCGGTACCGGCCGGGACGCGCGGCCACGTGGTCTTCGCGGAGTGGGACGAGGTGACGCAGGGGTTGGTCTCGCGCCTGAAGAATGTCGAGATCCCCTGTCATGTCGTCGAGGAGGACGCGTCGGTGGCGACCACCCTCTACGCCGACGGCGTGCCGGTGGTACGGGGGGCGGTGGACGACGTCGCCACCCATCGCGCGCTCAGGGTGGACCAGGCCGCCATGGTGGTCCTGAATCGAAACGACCTGACCAACACCAACGTGGCGCTCACCGTACGGGAGATCGCGCCGTCGGTGCCCCTGGTGGGCGTGGTGGAGGACGACCACTCGGTGGACATCCTCGAGCTGAGCGGGTGCAACCACGTGCTGCCCCTCAAGAGCCGCCTGGGGGAGCAGTTGGCCAATCGCGTGAACGCCGGGCACGCCGAGGCGCACGTACTGGCGAGCTACCGGAACCTGACCATCGCCGAGTTCTCCACCCACGCCACGCCTTTCGCCGGGAAGACCCTGCTGGAGAGCCGGCTCCGGGACATCGCCGGGGTGAACGTGGTGGGGGTGTGGGAGCGCGGGGAGATGCACTCACCCCGCCCGGACATGATCCTCGGCGACCTCAGCGTGCCTGTGGTGGTGGGATCCAGCGAGGCCATCGAGCGACTCAACGAGTTCCTCTTCATCTACGACACGAACCGGAATCCCGTCGTGGTGATCGGAGGAGGGAAGGTCGGGCGCGCCGCCGCCGGAGCGCTGGCGCGACGATCCATTCCGGTGCACCTGGTGGAGCGAGATGCCGAGGTGGCCCGGAGGATCACGGACCAGCCCGAGCGCCTGGTGGTGGGGGACGCAGCCAATCGGGAGGTCATGCGGCAGGTGGGGATCGAGGAGGCGCCCTCCATCATCCTCACCACCAACGACGACGCCACCAACATCTACCTGGCCAGCTACTCCCGTCGCCTGAACCCCGAAGCCCGGATCCTGAGTCGCATCACCCACGACCGGAATCTGGCCGCCATCCAACGAGCCGGCGCCGACCTCACCATCAGCTACACCACCCTCGGGGTGGAGAGCATCCTCGCCTTCCTGCACGGCCGACCGCCCATCATCCTGGGCGCCGGCGTCGCCTTCCACGACCTCCCCTGCCCACCGTCGCTGGAGGGTCGGACGCTCCGGGAGAGCGGCATCGGCCTGAAGACCGGCCTGACGGTCATCGCCGTGGAGACAGGAGAGGCGATGGAGGGCGACACCGGTCCGGATACCAGGCTCGAGCGCGGCAGCGTGCTTCTGGCCCTGGGCACCGACGAGCAGGTGCGGCGTTTCCGGGAGAAGTACGACTGAGTGGAGCGCCCGGCGCGTCTCGCTGGCCCCCGTCGAACCCGCCACCATCGCCGCCCTCCTCCTCGGTACCGCATCCGACCGCCTCCGCTCTTCTCAGAGCACCTTCCCCGGGTTCATGAGGCCCCGGGGGTCGAGCGCCGCCTTGATGGCCCGCATGGTCCACAGCGATTCAGGGTCCTTGTAGCGGGCCAGCTCCCCCTTCTTCAGCTTCCCGACGCCGTGCTCGGCGCTGAAGCTGCCTCCGAGTTCGGCGGCGAGATCGTGGACGCACTCCGAAAGCGCCGGGCCCTGCTCTTCCTTGAAGGCCCCGGGGTCGTCGCCGTCCGGCGCAAGGAGGTTGAAGTGGAGGTTGCCGTCGCCGATGTGGCCGTAGACGGAGTAGCGGCACCGGGCGATTCCGGCGAGCCGGCTCGGCGCGTCCTCCAGGAACCCGGGGATCCGGTCGATGGTGACCGAGACGTCGTGCTTCACCGAGCCACCCTGGTGCTTCTCGGCCTCGGGGATGCTCTCGCGGAGGCGCCAGAGCTCGCGGCGCTGCCGGCTCGATTCGGCGAGGACCCCGTCGAGGATCTCGCCCTCCTCCATCCCCGCGACCAGGATCGCCTCGCTCACCTGCCGGAGGCGCTCCTCGCTCTGGCCCGACGAGAGTTCCAGGAGGACGTAGTGCTCGTACGCCTCCTCCAGCGGGTCCGTGACGGCGTCGACGGACCCGAGCACCAGCTCCAGCGACGGGCGGGTGACGTACTCGAACGAGGTCACCTGGTCACTACTCTCCCTCCGGGCCCGGCCGAGGAGTCGGCAGGCCGCCGCGGCGTCGGGGACGGCCAGCCAGGCGGTCTGACGCGCCGTGGGCCGAGGGAAGAGCTCGAGCGTCGCCGCCGTGATGATCCCGAGGGTGCCTTCGGCCCCACAGAACAGCGACCTGAGGTCGAATCCCGTGTTGTCCTTCCGCAGCCCCGAGAGGCCGTGGAGGACCCGGCCGTCGGGCAGGACGACCTCCAGTCCCAGACAGAGCTCCCGAGCCGTCCCGTAGCGGAGCACGGCCAGTCCGCCGGCATTCGTGGACAGCGCACCGCCGATCTCCGCGCTGCCCTCCGAGCCCATGCTCAGGGGAAAAAGAAGCCCCTCGTCCTCCGCGGCCTGCTGGGCATCGGCCAGCACCACCCCGGCCTCCGCCGTCATCGTGAAGCCGACGGGATCGATGCCGCGCACCGTGTTCATTCGCGACAGCGAGACCAGGACCTGACCCTCCGCGTCGTCGGGCGTGGCCCCGCCGCAGTAGCCGGTGTTGCCACCCTGGGGCACGATCCCCAGCCCCGCCTCGTGGCAGATCGCCATCACACGCGACACCTCCTCGGTGCCGGCGGGACGCACGATGAGGGCGGCCTCCCCCTGGTAGAGCCGCCGCTCGTCGACGAGGTAGCCCTGGCGGGTGGCGTCGTCGTCGACCACGCCGCCGGGCCCGACGACGTCACGAATCCGGTCGAGCGCCTGTCTGCGTTCGGGACCTCTCACCGGGAGGCGCTCAGTACAGGAGTCGGGCGCGGATGGTGCCGTCGAGCGCTTTCAGGCGGTCGACCAGGCCCCGGGCGTCCTCCACCTCGACGTCCATCACCACGTAGCCCACGCGGGGGGTCGTCTGGAGATACTGCGAGGCGATGTTGACGCCTTCCTCGGCGAAGATGTGGTTGATCTTCTCCAGGATGCCGGCGGAGTTGCGGTGGACGTGCAGGACGCGCCGGAGCTCGTGCTTCTCCGGCAACGACACCTGGGGAAAGTTGACGGCCTGCGTCGTGGACCCGTTGTCCGAGTACTTGACCAGCTTGCCCGCGACCTCGAGGGCGATGTTGTTCTGGGCTTCCTGGGTACTGCCCCCGATGTGGGGCGTGAGAAGCGCGTTGTCGAATCGGGTGAGCGGCGACACCAGGGGACCGTCGTTGGAGTCGGGCTCCTCCGGGTAGACGTCCACCGCCGCGCCGGCCAGGTGACCCGAGTCGAGCGCCGCGGCGAGGGCATCGATGTCCACCACGCTGCCCCGGGAGGCGTTGATGAGGTAGGTGCCCTCGCGCATGGTCGCGAGCTCCGCGGCACCGATCATCATGCGGGTGACGGGCGTCTCGGGCACGTGCAGCGTGAGGACGTCGGCCTCCTTCAGCAGCTCCGACAGGTGGCTCCGGGACTCGGCGTTGCCGAGGGGGAGCTTGCTCTCGATGTCGTGGTAGAGGACCCGCATGCCCAGCGCCTCGGCGAGGACGCCGACCTGGCTGCCGATGTGACCGTAGCCCACGATCCCGAGCTTCTTGCCGCGGATCTCGTAGGAGTGAGCCGCCGACTTGGCCCATTCCCCCCGGTGTGCCGCCGCGTTCTTGGCGGGAATGCCCCGCATCAGAAACACCACCTCGGCCAGGACCAGCTCGGCCACGCTGCGGGTGTTGGAGAAGGGCGCGTTGAAGACCGGAACACCCTTGAGCTCCGCCGCCTCCAGATCCACCTGGTTCGTCCCGATGCAGAAGCACCCCACCGCGGTGAGCTTCTCCGCCGCCTCCAGCACGTCGGCCGTGAGGTGGGTGCGGGACCGGATGCCCACGAAATGGACGTCGGCGATGGCCTTCACCAGCTCGTCGCGGGTGAGGGACCCGGGGCGGGTCTCGACGTTGGTGTAGCCGGCTTCCCGCAGGGTCTCCTTGGCGATGGGGTGGATGCCCTCCAGGAGGAGGAACTTGATGCGGTCCTTGGACAGCGACAGTCGGGTCACGGGGTGCTCGGGGGCGGGTCGGCGAGGAGGATTCGAACGACTGAATGTACAGGAGCGGGGATCGCCTTGAAGCCCACCCGCGCCGGCCCGTGGGCGCCGCCGGGGGACTCCACCCCGACGGCGGTACCCCCGGCCATGCCTCTCCTGCTGACGGCCCGCGGCCGCGTTCGTCGTCAAACGGGGTGGTGCGTGGCTACCGACCACGAGCAACCGCACACGAATGCGCAGTTCGCCCCGCCCTGCGCACCCGGATCACGGCACCACCACCCGGAAGCCCAGGCCCACGCCCGACCGCCCTACCCGGGGGTAGAGGCTCACCGTGCGGCGGGTCGCCTCGGCGCGCCGGCGCTCGTTCTCCCGGGACGCGGTGGCGGAGGCGTCCACGATGCCCCAGATCGTCCCCCCGACCGCGAGCGCGGCCCCCGCGACACACTTGGCCTCGCACGGCGGCGGCGAGCCGAAGATCGTGAACTGATCGTCGAGGTAGAGAGCGATGCCCCCCACCCGGGCCAAGGCCGAGGGGATGCCACGCACCCAGTTCCCGGCGTAGGCGTAGCCGGCGGTGGGCACGAGCCACTCGAGGAGGCCGGCCGCGATGGTGCTCTTCTCGGTCACCTGGACCACGGAGCCTCCGGCCGAGTCGGGTGAGAGAGGCTCCTGGGCGTGGGCCGGCCCGGCGGAGGCGAGTAGGAGGACGGCGAGAAAGGCGACCATACGCATGGGGCTCTCCAGGGTCGGGTGGCTGGGATCGACCCTAGGATGGCTCCCGAGGCCCCGCCCCGGCGTCCGTCAGACGACGTACACGCCCGGAGTCCCCCCGTACGTCGCTTCCCCTCGCCCCGGTCCGTCCACCTCTCCGGGAGAACACGAGCAATGATCCCGCGACCACCCAAGGGGGCGTCCCCAGGGAGAGCTCGCCGGTGTCGGCCGTCCCCTCGAGAACCCGACGGATCAGCCGCACGAGGCCAGAAAACGCCGAAAGCCCCCGCAACGCGGAGGCTTCCGTGAGTGGAGCCAGCCGGGCTCGAACCGACGACCTCCTGCTTGCAAACTCTACCTCGAGAGAGATCATTTTCGCGGATTCCGCGAAGTTCTGGGGAATCATGCGCCAAGGCGGTGCATGCTCCGACCTGGATTCGCCGGATTCGTGAGGCGCTACATGGAGAGTTACATGCAGAGTGCTCGCGGGATCACATCCGACTGCGCCAACGCGGCACAACCCGGGAGCCTGCTACTTGCACTCACCTGAATCGGCTTGCGTGGACCTCCGCGTGGGCGAATCCGAGCCTGGTCGCATGAGCACGCGCCTGCTCCGCCTACTCTCCAGCGGTCACCGTGACAGACACCGTGCCCTCCACCCCCTCACTAGTCGCGGTGATCGTGACCGTCCCCGCGGCGACACCCGTCACGAGCCCATCACCGTCCACCGTGGCAATCGACTCGTCGCTCGATGACCAGGTGATGACTTCGTCGCTCAATTCGTTTCCAGCCACGTCGAAGGTGCTGGCAGTCAGCTGGAGCGTGGCGTCGACAGACACCGACGCGCCTGTCGGGCTGACTTCGACAGTTACAACGGGGCAGGTGCCCCAGACGGGTCGAGGCAACGTCCAAGCGG
>CAKZOQ010000335.1 GCA_937136445.1 uncultured Gemmatimonadota bacterium | reverse complement strand
AACGGGGGGTGATCCCTGGCCCTCAGGTCGGGGATCTCCACGCCCTCCACGGCCCCCAGAGGGCCCGAAGACCCGCACGGACGCTGGAATCTTCCGCCCCCTGCCTGTAGACTGTCGTCGAGTCCGTGACCCGACGACCGCCTCGCCGACACGATTCAGGGAGGCGAGTCGTATCCTCAGGTGACGGACTCGACCCCGAGGGCGGGGTTCCGGTGCGCGCGTCCATGCGCGCGGCGATGGGTGGAGCGTGCGACGGGAGGGGTGGACCGAGACCTGCGGCCGGAGGGGGACGTGCACCCTCACCCCACGCAGGAGCTTCGCATGAATCCCACACCTCGTTCGCTTCTCGCCGTGCTCGTCGGAGCCGCGCTGGCCTTCGCCGGCGCCCCCGCCGAGGCACAGGCCCAGACCGGCACCATCGTCGGGCAGGTGGTGGACGCCCAGAGCGCCCGACCCCTCACCGACGCGCAGATCAGCATCCCCGGCACCGGCATCGGTGCCCTCTCCAACGCCTCCGGCCGCTTCACCCTGGTGAACGTCCCCGTCGGCGAACAGACCCTCCGGGTGCAGCTCATCGGGTACTCCCAGGAGAGCCGCACGGTGAGCGTCATGGCTGGGCAGACCTCCCAGGAGAACTTCCGCCTGGAGCAGGACGCCATCTCCCTCGATGAGATCGTCGTCACCGGCGTCGGTGCCGAGACGGAGCGGCGCAAGCTCTCCACCTCGGTGGACGTCATCAGCGCCGACGAGATCAGCCAGGCGCCCGTCACCTCGGTGGACCAGCTCCTCCAGGGCCGGGTCGCCGGCGCCAGCGTGAACGCCCAGTCGGCCCAGGCCGGCACGGCGTCGCTCATCAACTTCCGGGGCACGTCCTCGGTGTTCGGCGCCCAGACGCCCGTCATCTACGTGGACGGCGTGCGGGTGGACAACAGCCAGTCCACCGCAGCGGGTACCGGGGGCGAGCAGTCCTCGGCGCTGGCCGACCTCCTCACCTCGGACATCGAGCGCATCGAGGTCACCAAGGGAGGCGCGGCGTCCACCCTGTTCGGCTCCGACGCCGCCACCGGCGTCATCCAGATCTTCACCAAGAAGGGCCGCCCCGGGGAGACGACCTTCACCTTCCGGAGCGAGTACGGCTTCGACACGCCGGACCTGAAGTACATGTTCGATACCGACCTGGCCTTCCCGGACCGGGTGGAGTCGGGCGAGGTCGGCCCGGACTTCATGGAGCAGAACTACTGGAAGACGGGCTTCGCCCAGAACCAGTACCTGTCCGTCTCGGGCGGGACCGAGGCCGTCACCTACAACGTGAGCGGCCGGATCCAGAACGACGAAGGCGTACAGCCCAAGAACGAGAGCACGATGTACAACGCCCGCGGGCGGCTGGAGGCGAGCCTCACCGACGACTTCACGGTGAACTTCTCCGCCAACTACACGCGGAGCAACTACCAGCGGCTCTTCAACGGGACGGCCATCGCCGATCCGCTCACGACCTTCGAGGTGGGCGACGCCATCTTCTTCTCCGGTGCCGGCACGTTGCAGGAGGCGCTGGACATCTTCCTGTCTCCGGACATCGACGAGTCGGTGAACCGTTTCACCTTCGCCGGCGGGTTCAACTGGAGCATCACCCCCGCATGGTTCGCCCGCTTCAACACCGGGATCGACTACCGGGGCAACCAGCAGCGGATCCTGGAGCCCATCGGCTTCACCCCCGGCGAGCCCACCGGTGAGCTGACCCGTTACGATCGCCAGTTCACGACCCTCACCATCGACGCCGCCACGGGTTACACCTGGACCTCGCCCGACGGCAACCTGAGCAACTCGCTCTCCGTGGGCTTCCAGGGCTTCCGCGAGGACGAGACCATCATCGAGGGGACGGGCACGGGCTTCGCGCTGCCCGGCGCCCCCGACATCGACGAGGCCGGGGAGATCGACGCCTTCGAAATCAACGAGGAGATCTTCTCCGGCGGCATCTACATCGACGAGAGCCTGGATCTCTGGAACAAGCTCACCCTCTCCGGGGGCGTGCGCTTCGACGGCTCCACCACCTTCGGGGACGAGGTCAGCTTCGAGATCTACCCCAAGGCGGGGATCTCCTACCTCATCTCCGAGGAAGACTTCTTCCCATCCGGATTCGTGAACCAGGTGAAGCTCCGCGGCGCCTACGGAGAGACCGGAAAGGCCCCGACGCCCTTCGACAAGGACCGGAGCTTCAGCGCCATCTCCTTCCGCGGTGAGTCCGCACCGGGCTTCGACAACCCAGGGAACCCGGACCTGAAGCCCGAGCGTACCAGCACCATCGAGCTCGGCACCGACGCCTCCTTCTGGAACAACCGCATCGGGCTGAACGTCACCTGGTACGACGCCACCACCCAGGACGCCCTCATCGAGGTGCCGGAGCAGCCGGTCACCGGGCAGGGTGAGCAGCTCCGGAACCTGGGTGAGATCAGCAACACCGGGTGGGAGATCGGCTGGAACCTGCAGGTGCTCAACCGGCAGAACTTCGCCTGGAGCGTGGGCGGCACCTACCAGACGGTGGACAACGAAGTCACCGACATGGGTGGCGCCTCGGCCTTCAACGTGGAGTCGCAGAAGCGAGTCGCCGAGGGCAAGCCGGTGGGTGCCTGGTACGTCACCACGCCGGTGGACACCAACGGCGACGGCCTCTTCGACGCCTCCGAGCTCCAGTACACCGGCGGGATGCCGGTGCCCGACCAGAGCGGGAGCTTCAACACCACCATACGGATGGGCACGAGCTGGACCGTCAGCTCCATGGGAGACTGGGCCACCGGCCATCAGGTCATGGACTTCGGCTCCGTCTGGTCGACCTTCAACGGCATCTACCGCCGCGAGGAAGTCGAGGGCGTCCCCTTCCCGGTGCGGTACAGCACCGACGGAGAGGAGCTGGGCAGGTACGGACAGAGCTCGGCGCGCTCCGCCTTCATCTACGACGGCGACTGGTTCAAGTGGCGGGAGCTCACCGTGCGGTACGAGCTGCCCCAGGGCATCGCCAACAGCCTCCAGTCCGAGCGGGGGAGCATCTACGCCTCGGGTCGGAACCTCTGGACCTGGTCGGCCAACCCTCTCGTCGATCCGGAGCTCAACGGGCTCAGCGGCGACGGGCTGGCACTGGGGAGCGAGAGCAGCGTGACCGCCTCGCCGCCGCGCCGCTTCCGGTTCGGCATCCAGCTCAGCTTCTGATGACGCAGACCCATCCATCCAGCGGAGAACGCTTCATGAATACGATGCATGAGACGAAGCACGGTGGACGCGGTCTGGCGCTGCGTCTGATGATGATGGTCGCCCTCCTGGCGGTGGGCGCCTGTGACTACCTCGATCCCACCCAGGTCGAGAACCCGCGCACCACGGCGGACGACCTGGCCCAGGCCGAGGAGCCGACGGCCGCGCTCGTGCCGGGACTCCGGGCCGGGTTCGCCCGCCTGGTGAACACCCAGGGCGTGCTGCCCGAAGTGGTGAGCGACAACTACTCCATCCACGGCACCGGCCTGAGCGGGATCTACGACTTCCCCGCCCTCATCAGCCCGTCGGACGTGAACTCCACCGGCGACGCCACCGGGCTCTATTGGCACGCCCAGGAGCTCAAGGCGCTGGCCAACTTCGTGCTGGACGAGATCGTGCCGGAGGACGAGACGGCCACGGCCTCCGCCATCGACGAAGCCTATTACTACCGGGGGATGGCCTACCTGGCGCTCGCCGAGAACTTCTCGGCGGCACCCCTGGTGTCCGACGGTCCGGCCGTGCCCCGGACGGAGCTCCTGAGTCTGGCCATCGCCGATCTGGAGCAGGCGACGGGCTTCGGCACCCAGACCACGGCCGCCCTGGCGCGTGCCTACCGCTGGGCCGGGAACGCCGCTGCGGCGACCTCCGCCGCGGACCAGGCCCTCGGCGCCGATCCCACCTTCGTCTTCCTCCGGGACTTCGATGCGGCGTCCATCGAGAACACGCCGTGGGCCTTCCTGGTGAGCCGGGCGCTTCAGGAGATGCAGCCGCTTCCGCGGCTGGACTTCCTGGATCCCAAGTACCTGATCCGGACCCAGGGGATCGCGGTGGCCAAGGCCGAGGAGATGCACCTCATCAAGGCCGAGGCGGCGCTGGCCGGGGGCAACCTGGCAACTGCGGCCCAGTACCTCTCCAACGCGGTGGCGCTGGCCCAGAGCCGCAGCACCGAGGACTTCATCGATGACGATCCGCGGCTCAACGCCGACCTGACGGTCCGGCCCCGGGACGCCGAGGTCACCATCGCGGCGGAGCCCGGTGCGCCCTTCCGGAGCGGGCTGGTCCAGGACCGTCCCGCCACGGTGACCGCCTACACTGTTGCTGGCACCTCGCTGGACGCCGACTCGGTGGCGGCCCTGACGGACGAAACCGAGCTCTGGCACGCGCTCTGGCTGGCCCGGCAGGAGATGTTCCTGCTGGAAGGACGCCGGATGGCGGACCTGGGCATCCGGCTCCCCATCATGAACCGGGAGATCGACGCCAACCCCAACATCGCTCCCGGCGACCCCGGCACCGAGACGGTGGTCCCGAGCTGGATTCCGGCGGAGAACGCCCTGGACACCTTCAGCCCCTCGAGTCCGTACGACGCGGACGAGAACCTCGTGGAGACGGAGGTGGTCATGACCATCGACATGAACCGGGTGCTGGCCGAGAACCC
>CAKZOQ010000334.1 GCA_937136445.1 uncultured Gemmatimonadota bacterium | reverse complement strand
GAGCGCCAGGGCTGCGGCGCCCACCCGCGCGGGGTACGAGCCCCGCACGGCGCGCTGCGTCATCCGGACCATCAGCCCACCCACGGCGAGCCCCGCCAGGAGGAACCAGCCCACACGGGTGGGCGGCTCCTCGGGGCCCCAGGGCCGTTCGCCGGCAGCCTCCTGCGGGGTGCCGGGATCCAGAACCGACTCGCCGGAGACCAGGGGCCGCGGCCCCTGGGGTCCGGCCACCTCCACGCTCCGCAGCTCCTCCATGAGGGTCATGGGGAGGAACATCTCTTCCCAGACGGAGATGGGCTGGTCGCCGGGGCTGCCCAGCAGCACGTCCATGCCGGCGTAGACCAGGGGGTCCATCCGAGTGAGCCGGCGGGTGTGGAAGCGGTAGCTGGTGCCGGTGGGCTCCTCGACGAAGCGCTCGCGCAGGAGGCCGCCCAGAGCCGCGTCCAGGGCGTCGCGCACCCGGGTGGAGCAGTTGTCCAGGAAGTAGTCGTAGAAGTATTCACGGTTCTGCGGCAGGGCGTTCTCCTCCAGCGCCTCGAGGAGGGACCAACGTTGCTCCGGGGTCAGCGCGAGCTCCTGGATCATGATCCGGCGGCCTGCGCTCCTGTACGAATCCAGCATGGGCGCCGTCCGGAAGGGGGCCATCATGTACAGCATCTCTCCCCGGAGAAAGCGAGGCACGAAGTCCACCTGCTGGAAGTCGAAGATGCCCCAGTTGTAGGAGACGTCCGCGCCGGTCTCCACATTGCGGATGCGGAGGGCGTTGTGCCCGAAGCGCTCCCAGACCGCGGTCCCGGGCTCGGCGGTGATGAGGGAGATCCGAAGCACCTCTCCGGGGTGGGTCGGGGAGGTGTCCAGCGCCTCCTGGCCAGGGGCGCCGGCGAGGAGCGCGGCCAGGGCGAGGGCGGCGGCGAGGGTCACGTCGGCGGGGTGGGGTCGGGGGAGAGAGCAGGCTGCGTCGGCCCGATCTCTCACCCCTCCGGCGGGTACAAGGATCCACGGGTTTCGTCCCAGTCGGGGGCGAGCCACGGACCCCCGCCCGCCCATTCGGAGACGAGGAACATGTCGGATCTGGTCGTCATCGCCCGATTCACCTACCGCCACGACGGGGAGTTCGCACGGGGCTTCCTGGAAGGAGCGGGGATTCCCTCCCAGCTCGCCGTCGACGACGCCGGTGGGCACGTGACCTTCTCCAACGTGGCCACCCTGGTCGTCCGCGAGGAGGACGTGGAGGAGGCGCGCAGGGTCCTCGAGGCCGCGGACATCGATGTCGAATGAGGGCGGCGAAGGTCCACTCACGGAGGCGTGCCGCTGCGGCGCTGCCCGCCCCCACGGCGAGAGCATCCTGCGGACGCTGAGGACGTGGAGTCCTGGTCTGGATCGGGCGGTGGCTCGCGGATTCCGGGGCCGGGACCGGGTGTGACGGGGCTCCTCCTCCTCGGCGGGGCCGGGGTGGGAGGCGGAGTGGCGGGGGACGCCCTTCGGCGCCGGGCGGGATGGTCCCCCGACGCCTTCCGGGGACTCCTGGCGCTGGCCATGCTTCCCTGGTTCGTCCAGCACCTGGGGTTCGCGCGGCTCATGAGGAGCGGCGCCCTCAATCCCCTTCGCGGGGACGCCACCCTCCTCGCCACGGACCTCCTCGCTCCGGCGCTGCTGCTGCTGGTCCTCTGCGGGGTCCTCCTCCGACCGCGGCGGCTGCGTGTCCTGGGAGCCCTTCTGCCGGCGGCGGCCGCGGCCCTCACCTGGTGGGTCACCGTGCCCCTCTATCGTGAGGCCAGCCTGCGGGGGTGGGTCTTCCTCCCGGAGTCCCTGGCATCCGACGTCCTCCTGGCCTGGCACCTGGGGATGGCCTGCCTCCTGGCCATCTACGGCCGGGACCCGGCGGACTGAGCGTGCGGGCACTGGTCTTCCGCTCGGGCCCGATTCAGCGGGCGCTGACCGGTCTCCTGGGTGGGGAGGCTCCCCGCCCCTGGTGGCGGGGGCATCCGGGTCTGGCCCTCCGTGAGGTCCTGGAGGTGGAGCTGCCCGGCCCCGGATGGGTGCGGGTGGCCGTGGACCGGGCGGCCGTGACCCGGTCGGATCTGGACCTGATCCTCCACCGGGCTGCGGCGCCGCCGGTGCCCTCCGGGCGGCCGGGCGTGGTCCCGGGGGCCGAGATCCTCGGGAACGTGGTGGAGGTCCATCCATCGGTGACCTCCGTCGCGCCGGGGGACCGGGTGGTGGTGGACCCGACGCTCTCCTGCCGGGAGCGGGGCTTTCCGGACGCCCCCTGCAATGCCTGCCTGGCAGGCTGGCCCTGGGCGTGCGACCGGGCGGGCGAGCCGGGTCGCACCCGCATCGGCGCAGGGCCCCTGGGCCCCGGGCGCCGACTGGGGGCTCACCCGGAGCTGCCCGGTGGGTGGGCACCCAGGATCCTGGCGCACCACGGCCAGCTCCTGGGCGTACCGGCGGGGTGGAGCTCCCGGGTCGCCCTTCTGACCCTGGCGGTGGCGCGGGTCCTCCCGGCGGTGGAGTGGCTCCTCGCAGCCGGATCGGAGGGGGCGGTCCCCCGCGGCACCCGCGTGCTGGGTGATCCAGCCGAAGCACGGGTGGCGGCGTTGCTCGCCGGCCTTCCCGCCGCCGAGCCGGAGCCTGGAGAGGCCCACCACCTCCTCCTCACCAGCCCCGGACCTGGCGACTGGGCGGCGGTGAGGGCGGCAGCGGCCCCGGGCGCCCGGGTGGCGGTGGTGGGTGGGGGATGGGAGCCCCGTCCCGGGTCCGGGGTCGAGGTCCGGTCCTTTGCCGGGTACGGGCACCGACCGTGGCGCTCCTCCGACGCGAACGGTCGGGGCGGTGCGGAAGGAGGGCTCCGGGACCTGGATCGGGCCCGGGCGTTGGTGGGCCGGATCGCAGGGGGCCTCCAGG
>CAKZOQ010000333.1 GCA_937136445.1 uncultured Gemmatimonadota bacterium | reverse complement strand
AAGTGCATGGTCCTGGGTTCTCCTGGCTGAAGTAGGCAGCCTGTCGTGCTACGCTCGTCGAATGGGCCCGCTCAGCGGGCTTCGTCCATGGTCTGCTCGTCGGTGGCCGCCGGGGCGGCCCGCTTCATCCGGAAGGCGTCGCTCTCGACGACCCCCAGGATGAGGTCCTGCATCCGCCAGTTCTCGGCCTCGGAACTCTGCGAGATCTCCCGGACGGTGGGCTGATCGTAGAACTCCACCCTGCGCCCCAGGCCGTAGGCCATGAGGTTCTCCACGAAGGTCCGCACCAGCGGCAGCGGCCGCTGAAGCAGGGCGGAGTTCAGGTCCGCCGGGGAGTGGATGGGTGTGCCGTCGTAGAAGTCGCCTTCGGTGTCCAGCGGTGCGCCGTTCTCCCGCTCCCGCCACTGACCCGTGACATCGTAGCTGTCCATGGCGAGGCCGATGGGGTCGATGAGGGAGTGGCAGGAGTTGCAGCTCGGGTTCTGGCGGTGGATGGCCAGCTTCTCACCGGTGGTGAGGAAGCGACCGCCCTCGTTGCCCCCGACCTCTTCCAGCTCCGGCACGTTGGGCGGAGGCGGGGGCGGTGGGGTGCCCATGAGCACCTCCATGACCCACTTCCCGCGGAGGACCGGGGAGGTGCGGTTGGCCAGCGAGGTGAGGACCAGCACGCTGCCGTGCCCCAGGATTCCCTGGCGGCGCCCGTCCGGATAATCCACTCGGACGAATTCGGCCCCGGACACGCCGGGGATGTCGTAGTGTGTGGCCAGACGCTCGTTCACGAAGGTGTAGTCCGCCGTATACAGGTCGAGAACGCTTCGGTTCTCCCGGACCAGGCTGTTGAAGAACAGCTCGGTCTCGGTGTGCATGGCGTCGGCCAGGTTCTCGTCGAAGTTCGGGTAGAAGTTCGGGTCCGGCCGGACCTTGTAGAGATCCTGGAGTCGCAGCCACTGGGCGGCGAATCGGGAGGAGAGTGCCTCGGCCCGCTCGTCGGCGAGCATCCGGTTCGCCTGTTCCAGAAGGCCGTCGGTGTCCTGCAGCTCTCCGGCGGCGGCGGCACGGCGCAGCTCCTCGTCCGGGGGCGCGCCCCACAGGAAGAAGGAGAGCCGCGACGCCAGATCGAAGCCCGAAAGGAGGTAGTCCTCACCCGGCGCCACGTCCTCCGGCTGTTCCTCCACCCGGAGTACGAAGAAGGGGCTGGAGAGGATGGCCTCGAGCGCGTAGCGGATGCCGATCTCGAAGTCCTCCTGCTGGGCGCCCTCCCGGTAGAAGCCCATGAGCGACTCGAGCTCGCCGTCCCGGAGGGGTCGGCGGTAGGCCTGGGTCGCCAGAGATTCGAGGATCCGCCGGGCGCACGGCTCCTCCTGCTCCGCCCTGGTGGGGCGGCAGGTGAAGATGCGGCGACGGGACTCGGTCTCCGAGACGCCCGTGGCGCCGCGGATGGGGCCCTGGACGATGACGTCCCGGAGGTGCGGGAGGGTCGTGATGCCGGGCCCGCCCGCTCCCCCGCCGGCCATGGACCAGACGTGGGGGCGCACCAGGTCTTCGTAGGGGCCGTCGGTCCGCTTGACCCAGGCCACCGAGACCGTGTGCTGGCCGGCCCGGACGAAGATGGGCTCGGTCCGCATGGGGGCCGAGCCTCGGCCGTCGGCGCCGACACCTCGCAGGGTGAAGGGGAGGAGCGCCACACGCTCGGCGTCGATGGAGACGTCCAGGTCCTCCAGCGGGGCGTTCTCACCGGAGGAGAAGGACATCTCGAAGACGTACTCCCCGTCGGCGGGGAAGACGTGGTCCACCACCATTCCGCCCCGGGTGCCGTAGGGCGCGCCCTCGACATGATCCCAGGGATGCTGGGAGACGTACTCCGGCACCTTGTAGGCTACGTTGTCCAATGCGGCGTCGCGGTTGCCCACCGCCAGCCGGCTGATCTCCGCAGCGGCGTTCAGGTAGGACTCCAGCAGCGTCGGGGATAGCGGCTGGGCGTCGGCGATGTTGTCGAAGTTCGCCTGCTTCTGGTCCAGCGGCAGCCAGTTCCCGGCATCCACGTCGAGCCCGAGGAGGTCATCCACCGCGCGCTCGTATTCGGCGCGGTTCAGGCGCTGGAAGCTGCGGCGGCCGGGGTTCGGATCCGCGGCGGCGGCCTCGTCCAGGGTGGACTCCAGGGCCTCCACCAGCGCCGTGAGGGTGTCTCCCCCAGGCTGCTCGGTGGCGGGCGGCGGCATCATGCCGGCCCGGAGCTTTCGGATCATCCCCTCGCCCACCGCGGCGTTGTCGGTGAGGGTGGCGAGGCTGAAGCCTTCCAGGGAGAGATTTCCACGAAGCCGCCGCTCGTTGTGGCAGCGAACGCAGGTCGCCTCCACCACCGCGTCGGGGTCCACCGCGGGAGCGTCGTCGGGGTCGGTCGCCGTTGCGGTGGAGTTCGCCGGGGAAGCGACGGCATGGGCGGCCACGGGGCTCGCCGCGACGAAGCTCAGAGCGCGACGCTCGGTGGGGCTCGTCGAGGATCCCGAGGAACGCACGACGGAATCGCCGGGCTGGACCTCCAAAGGATTCGCTCCGGCAACCATGAGCCCGGCACCGAGCGCGAAGAGGAGAACGACTGCATTTTTCATGAACGATCCGCCTGGAAAGGAAGTCCCCTAGAGTAGGTGGGGACGGGACCGGATCGCAAGCGAAACCGGCCGATGTCCAGCCTATCCATCAAGCACAGTTGAAGGCCCGGAAACGTTGAAGGAGCGGAGTGTCGGCCCTCTGCAGCCAAGGGGCCCGTCCGCCCCGCCGCCGTCGCGCGGATCACCCGAGGAGGATCCGGTGGTCGTCCAGGACCCGGACCCCCCGATCCACCAGGGACGTCCGGAGGGCTTCGTCGCCTGCCGGGTCCACGGAGCGGGTGAGGTCCCAGAGGACGTACGTCTCGAAGCCCGCGTCCGACGCATCCTCGGCCGTCCAGCGGACGCACACGTCCCGGGCGAGACCGCAGAGGAAAACCCGGCGCACCTTTCGCTCGCCCAGATACCCGGCGAGCCCCGTCGGCGGCCGGTGGCCGTCTGCGTTCCAGTTGTTCAGAAAGCCCGAATAGGAATCCACCTGGGGGTCGGTGCCCTTGCGGATGACCGCCTCCACGCGTTCCCAGGGGAGGTCCGGGTGGAGGCCGGCGCCCTCCGATCCCCGGACGCAGTGGTCCGGCCAGAGCACCTGGTCGCGACCGTGGAGCCGGACGACGTCCATCGGCGCGTGGTCCGGGTGGTGACTGGCGAAAGAGACGTGGTCGGGGGGATGCCAGTCCTGGGTCGCCACCTGGAGCTGGAACGGTCCCTCGCGCATGAGGCGACCCATCGGTTCCACGAGTTCGTGGCCTCCGTCCACGGGGAGCGACCCGCCCGGCATGAAGTCGGGCTGCAGGTCCACCAGGATCAGGACGGCGTGGTCCACGGGAGGGGAGGCGGTCGGGGACATGAAGACGGGCGGGAGCGGGGAAGGGTCGGAGCGCTCCGACTACAACCCCGGACTCCCGCCCGACGGTTCATATGCACCCGGAAACATCCGGGCGTGGACTGCGATGGATCAGTTGGTGGTGAAGCTCCCGTCGAAGGTCGCCGTCGCGTCCGGATTGGTCAGGGAGACGGTGACCGTCTTCCGTACCGGGTTGAGGACGGCATCCTGGAGGACATCGACGACCTCGACGAAGTACGTAGCCTCGGGCACACTCGTGAAGGCGTGGGTACCTCCGGTTCCCGTGAAGGTGGTCTCGAGGTAGTCGCCCTCGTCGCCCGACCGAATCGGAGATCGATAGTAAATTGCTATGGCGCAACGACTTATGTGAACGAAGACGGTGCCAGGAGGGTGGTCTCCCCGGGGGAGGTCAGCCCCCCACCACCACCGCCCCACCCTTCATCACCCAGTGGACCCGCTCCATCAGAGTGATGTCCTCCAGCTTCACCGCAGGGTGGTACCCCCGGTGCGGTCGTCCCGCACGAAGCGATCCCGGGCCGGCATGACCACCTCCGGAAGGGTGGTGGCATCCAGGACGGCATCGTCCGCCACGATGCCGTTCCGGTTCAGGATCCAGGCGATGAC
>CAKZOQ010000332.1 GCA_937136445.1 uncultured Gemmatimonadota bacterium | reverse complement strand
GGAACCGCCGAGCCAGCGGCGGCGTCGGCGACGATGACCCGGAGGCCGGGAACGGCCTCTCCGGTGCAGAAGGTGGGCTCAACGGTCTCGCTGCAGCCCCCCAGGGCCACGAGGAGGGCCAGGACGCCCAAGACATCGGCAACGCGTCGGAGGTTCATATGTCCAGCACCTTTCCGTGGTTGGTGTGGTTCAGGTCGATGCCGGTGAGGCGGGTCATGGCCGTCAGGAAACGGTATTTCCACCGCTCGTCCTTGTGGAGCTGCGTGCGTTCCATCCCCGGCGGATCCTCCTCCCGCAGCGCGTCGGACCAGTCCATGGCCTCGATGCGCTCCTGCATCACCGCAGGGTGCGTTCCCTCGAAGGTGGGCAGGCGCCCCAGGGGCCCGTAATCGAAGGCCTCCTGGCCTCCGTAGCGTGCCTCCACCTCCTCCCGGGGGAGCCGATGCGACCAGAACTCCTCCACCTTGGCCTGCATGAAGCGCGGATGCCGCACCCATCCATAGTGGAAGATCCGTGCCCGAGCCGGTGCGACGTCGATGCGCGTCTGGTCGGGATAGCGGAAGGACTGGGCGTCCCGCACCGACCGCACCCCGATGCCGTTGCGGATGATCCGGATCTCCCGCTGGTACCAGCCGTGGCCGGGCTGGATGTGCCGGTAGTCGCCGAAGAAGTGGAGGTAGTCGAAGAGGAGGCCCTCCACCCGCTCGTCGTCCAGGAGCTCCGCGCAGCGCCCCCGGATGATCCCGTGGTCGTCCTCGTGCACCGCCTCGTCGGCCTGGATGTAGAGGCACCAGTCCCCGGTGCAACGCTCCAGCGCCCGGTTGGTCAGGTCGGCGTAGACCTCCTGGCGGCGGCTGTCGTCCCAGACGCCCTCGACGAGGACGAGGCGGGGATCGTCCAACGACTCCACAAGCCCCCACGTATCGTCGTCGGGGTCTCCGGGGGCCACCACCACCACGAGCTCGTCCACGACGGGGAGGATGGAGCGGAGCGCTTCCTCCAGCGGATAGTCCAGCTTGACCGCGTTCCGCGCGAAGGAGAACCCGGAGATGCGCACGGCGGCTACTGGCCCCCGGGACGCGGCAGGCGGCGCAGTGACCGCCCTGGGATCAGTCCTCCAGGAGCGGCGGCTTCTTGGTGTCGCGCACCCCCAGGGAGACCCCGGTGCCGACCCCCAGCCCCGCAGCCAGGGCGGTCCCGGCACCCACCACGGGCAGGAGCGCCACGACGGGCGCCGCGACCACCGTGGCGGCCACTCCAGCCCACACCCCCAGCATGGGGGTCTCCACCAGGTCGGTGTACCGGAGCCGCTTGCCCACGAACTTCCGGGATCGGGTATGGCCGAAGATGCCTGTGGCCCCGGCGATGCCCAGGGCGATGAGCTCGAACATGGTAGGTCCCGTCGTGGAAGGGCGGTGGTATCGACGTCCTCAGGTGATCCCCCCTACGAGACAGCGGCCGCCGGAGTTCCGATCTGCTTCTCGGCGACCTCGTCCAGAGCGGCGTGGGCGGCGGCCAGCCGTGCGATGGGGACCCGGAAGGGCGAGCACGAGACGTAGTCCAACCCCATCTCGTGACAGAGGCGGATGCTCGCCGGGTCGCCCCCGTGCTCGCCGCAGATCCCCACCTCCAGCTCCGGGCGGGTGGCCCGGCCCTCCTCCACCGCCACGGCCATGAGGCGCCCCACCCCACCCCGATCGATGCTTTCGAAGGGGTTCTCCGGGAGCACGCCCTGGCCCAGGTACTCCACCAGAAACCCCTGCTCGGCGTCGTCCCGGGAGATGCCGAAGGTGGTCTGGGTGAGGTCGTTCGTACCGAAGGAGAAGAACTCCGCCACCTCGGCGATCTCGCCGGCGGTGAGGGCCGCTCTGGGGATCTCGATCATGGTGCCGAAGCGATAGGGGATCTCGATGCGACGCTCGGACATGACGGCGCGAGCCTCCTGCTCAAGCGCGCCTTGCATGCTCCGGAGCTCGGCGACGTGGGAGACCAGGGGGATCATGACCTCCGGGTGGACGTCGACCCCGTTGTGGGCGCAGCGGCAGGCCGCCTCGAAGATGGCGCGGACCTGCATGCGGACCAGCCCCGGGATGAGGATCCCAAGGCGCACCCCGCGGGTGCCCAGCATGGGGTTCTCCTCCCGGAGGGCTTCCACCCGATCCAGGAAGCGCTGCTTGGTGGCGATGGTCTCCAGGAGGCCGTCGATGTCGGAGAGGGTGTGGGAGTGACGGAGCTCCATCTTCAGATTCGCCAGATCCTGGACCAGGTCTTCGTGCGCCGGGAGGAACTCGTGGAGGGGCGGGTCGATGAGGCGGATGATGACCGGCAGCCCGTCCATGGCCTTGAAGAGCCCCTCGAAGTCCTGGCGCTGGAGGGGCAGGAGCGACTCCAGCGCCGCCTCCCGCTCCGTGCCGTCCTGGGCCATGATCATCTGCTGGATCAGCGGGAGACGATCCGACTCGAAGAACATGTGCTCGGTGCGGCAGAGTCCGATCCCCTCGGCGCCGTACTTCCGCGCCCGGAGCGCGTCCCGAGGGTAGTCGGCGTTGGCCCGCACCCCCAGGCGTCGCGCCTCGTCGGCCCACCCCAGGAGGGTGGCCAGGAAGGGATTGTCCAGGTCCGCCACCATCGTGGGGAGCTGGCCGGAGTAGACCTCGCCCCGAGTGCCGTCCAAGGAGACCCAGTCCCCCTCCTTGAGGACCGACTCGCCCACGCTCAACGTGCGGGTCACCAGGTCGATCTCCATCTCCGAGACGCCCACGACCGCCGGCTTGCCGAACTGCCGCGCCACCAGCGCCGCATGGCTCGTCCGGCCCCCGCGACTGGTGAGGATACCCCGGGCGGCGAGCATCCCGTGGACGTCGTCGGGCTTGGTGTCGGGGCGCACCAGCACCACGGCCCGGTCCTCCTCCCGGGCCAGCCGCTCGGCGGTGTCCGCATCGAAGACGATCTGCCCCACGGCCGCTCCGGGGGAGGCGGCGAGACCGCTGGCCAGCGGGGGCTCTCCATCCTGGCCGTCGGGGTCGAGCTTGGGGTGGAGGAAGACGTCCACCTGGTCCGGACTCACCCGCCGGAGGGCTTCGTCCCGGTCGATGAGCCCGTCTTCCGCCATGTCCACGGCGATGCGTACCTCCGCTTCGGCCGTCCGCTTTCCATCGCGGGTCTGGAGCAGCCAGAGCTTCCCCCGCTCGATGGTGAACTCCAGGTCCTGCATGTTGCGGTAGTGGGCCTCCAGCGTGTGGGCGATCTCCCTGAGCTCGTCCCAGACGGCGGGCAGCCGCTCCTGGAGACGCTGGATGGGGTCGGCGTCCCGGATGCCCGCCACCACGTCCTCCCCCTGGGCGTTCTCCAGGAAGTCACCTTCCAGCTCGGGCTCCCCGGTGGTCCCGTTCCGGGACATGCAGACGCCGGTGGCCGAATCCTCGCCGACGTTCCCGAAGACCATGGTCTGGACGTTCACCGCCGTCCCCAGGTCGTGGGGGATGCCGGCGGCGTTCCGGTAATCCACCGCCCGCTTGTTGCTCCAGGAGCGGAAGACCGCCTCGGTGGCCCGGGCGAGCTGCTCCCGGACGTCCGAGGGGAAGTCGTGGCCCGAGTAGGTCCGCACCACGCCCTTGTAGGAGTCCACCACCGCCCGCCAGTCCGCCTCGCCGAACTCGGCGTCCAGCTCCACCCCGGCCTCCTCTCGTCGAGCCTCCAGGACCTCCTCGAAGTGGTGGTCGGGGATGTTGAGAACCACACTGCCGAACATCTGGAGGAGGCGACGATAGAGGTCGTAGGCGAACCGCCCGTCGCTGGTCCGCTCGGCGATGCCCTCGGTGATCTCGTCGTTCATGCCCAGGTTCAGAACGGTGTCCATCATGCCCGGCATGGACGCCTTGGCTCCGGACCGGCAGCTCAGGAGGAGGGGGTTCTCCGGGTCGCCGAAGGTCTTGCCGGTGGCGTCCTCCAGGGCGGCCAGCGCCTTGAACTCCTGGTCCCAGTAGCCCTCGGGAAATTCGCCCCCGTGCTCCAGGTAGGCGTTGCAGGCCACGGTGGTGGCCGTGAACCCCGGCGGGACGGGCACGCCGAGGCGGGTCATGTCCCCCAGATTCGCGCCCTTTCCTCCCAACAGCTCCCGGACCGCCTCCCAATCGCCTCCCACATCCGCCTGGGCCTGGTCGATCTCGGAAAAGAGGTAGACGAATTTCTGCAACGAGGGCCTCCGGAGGGCGGTGAGGTAGCGTAGAAGGTGGGATGGGGAAGAGAGGGTACGGAGCGCCCCGACGATCCGCCAGCACACCGGGACAAGGGGCCGGGGTTCAGCTCCAGTCCCGGGGGGCCCGGCCTTCGCCGGTTCCGTATCCTCCAGGAAGGTCTTCGTCGGGCTCGGCGTCCACCGGATCCTCGGCCTGGTCCACCCCCGGGGCGCCTGCGCCCTTGAGCACCCTCCGGGCGTGGGTGGGCACGCCCTCCACCGTCACCTCCAGGCCGGAGGTGCGGAGCTGATCCAGCATCTCGGCGAGCATGCTGGCGCCGGTGAGGTCCACCCGACCCAGCCCGCCCAGGTGCAGCACGAGCTTCTGCGCATCCCGATGCCGTTCCAGGTTGGCCAGGATGCGGTCGTCCAGGACCGGCGCCGAAGCGAACCAGAGGACGCCCCGAGGATGGAGATGCAGGGTGTCGGCCACACGGCGGGCCCGGACCTCCAGCCGGAGCTCCCGCATGAGGTGGAGGGTGGCGGAGGCCAGCATGGCCAGGAGCACCGCCTGGTCCACCCGGGGGGCCAGGAGGAGGGTGAGGACGAAGGTCCCCCACCCCACCCCGGCCTGGGCCCGGGACATGTCGGCCAGGCGCAGGAGCGACCCGGGATGGAGCATGGAGAGGACGGCGGCGATGACGATCCCTGCCAGCACCGCCCGTGGGAGCGGCGTCAGGATCCCGGCGAAGGGGAGGAAGAGGAGGACGGTCAAGCCGGTGACGAAGCCCGCCCACCGGCTGGACGCCCCCAGCATCTTGGTGAGCCCGCTCCGGGCGAAGGAGCCCCCCACCGGAAACCCGCCGGGGAGGCCCGCCACCACGCTGGCCGCGCCCTGACCCAGGAACTCCCGGTTGGCGTCCCACCGCTCCCGTTCCTCCGAGGCGTAGGTCCGGGAGATGGAGGAGGCTTCCGCGAAGCCCACCAGGGCGATGATGACGCCGGGCACCAGGAGGGCCGGGATGAGGCCGAAGGGAAGGGAGAGGTCCAGCGGGGGCAGCCCGGTGGGCACGTCCCCCACCACGGCGCCGTTGTAGGGAAGGAGGAGCGAAGCCACGATCCCCCCCACCGCCGCGATCAGCACCCCCGGCACCAGCGGATGCAGCCGACGCGCCACCACCACCACGGTCACCGTCCCCACGGACATCCCCACGCTGAGGGAGTTCCAGCTCTCCGGAGCGCGCAGGCTGGCGAAGGCCTGTCGGAGGACCCCTCCCTCCCCAGGGACGACGCCCAGCGCCGGCGGGAGCTGGGAGGCCACGATGAGGACGGCCGCCCCGGTCATGAACCCCTCCAGGACCGGCTTGGACATGAAGTACGAGATCCACCCCACCCGCAGCGCGCCCACCACCACTCGGGTGAGGCCCACCACCAGGGCCAGGACGGCCGCGGCGCCCACGAACTCGGGACTCCCCGGCGAGGCCAGCGGGACCAGCGCACCGAAGGTGAGGAGCGAAGTGGTGGCCACCGGCCCGGTCTGCAGGTAGGGCGAGGAGGCGAAGAGGGCTGCAGCCAGGAGGGGGAGGGCCACGGCGTAGAGCCCGTGGTGGCTCGGAAGGCCGGCGAGCTCTGCGTAGGCCATGGCCTGGGGGATGGCCACCAGAGCCACGCTCACCCCGGCGACGGCGTCCCGGAGACGGAAGCGGTGCCGCGGATGGGATGGGAGATCCACGCTCATGACGGGGACGGTGCCTCGGGGTCGGAGCGGACCGTCTGCGCTTCGGCGGCCAGCTCCTGCAGGAGCCCTGCCGTACGCTCCGCTCGGGAAACCCAGAAACGGCGTGGGCGTTCCAGGGACTCCGGCCACCGCCGGTAGCTCTCCGCCCGGTCGCGTGCCAGCTCCGCCAGCGCCTCCAGCGTCCCGGACGGGTCCAGTCCCAGGAGGTGGTCCAGCGCGTAGCGTCGCTCTCCCGCCCGAAGGCCCAGCCCGAGACCCCGGGCCACCACCGCCAGGTCGTGGCGGGTGACCAGGACCCCGGTGCGCACGGGGGCCAGAAGATGGGCGGCGAACTCCGTCCCACCCTCCGCCCGAGGATCCGGAAGCTCCGGAGCCCGCCGCAGGTGCACCGGCGCCTCCGACGGTCCGGCGCCTGGGCCGGCCGCCAGCGTCGCCCGCAGGAGGCCGGCCCAGGCGGCCTGGTGCGGGGTGCCCAGCGCCTCCACGCGGTCCAGGAAGGGGGGGAGCCAGGGGAGAAGGTGCTCGTGGAGAAGGGCCGCGGCGCTCCGCTCCACCAGCTCGGCCACGGCCTCCTCCCCGGCTTCCCGGTGTCCCGCCGCCTCGTCCCGGAGGGCTGCGTGAAGTCCCAGAAGGGCGGAGAGGTGGTCGGCCTCCGGGGGCGGGGTCCGCCCCACCGCCCGCCAGAAGCCGGCGATGCGCTCCCGCACCTCCCCGCCCAGCATCCCCTCGGGCCCCAGGTGCACCGAGGCGTAGGGGTGGAGCTGGAAGAGAAAGAGGTCCGCCCAGCCGCTCCCCTCGGGGGGCGCGGGTAGATCGAGCGCCCGGGCAAGCCCCTCGTGGGCGGGACTCGCAGGTTCGGCGAGGACCGCCAGGGCCCGCAGGAGCTCGGCGGGAGGTGCGGCCACTCCGCTCAGCCGGCGACGGGCGCCGGCGGATCCGGGAGCTGGTAGGCCTCCCGGGTGGGGCGGACGGGGCGGGCGATCCAGTAGGGCCGCCGCGTGCCGTCCGGCGAATGACGCGTCGCGGATCGAGTCCGCTCGAGCCAGGCGTGGTAGACGCGGTGGGCCTTCTCCACGTCCACGGAGATGTCGCCATAGGCGTCGCCGGACGCGGCGGCGCGGACCCGCACGGCCTGGTGCCAGCAGTGCTGTCCCGACACCGGGTCGGGATGCACGGCGTGGGTGAGGTTCTGGTGCACGCCCACGTCGGTCCACCAGATCCGGAGGGTGTCGGGGTCGGATGAGGCGTACGGTCCGCCGCCGGACATCCGGTCCAGGCTCCAGCGCTCCCGGTCCTGTCGGAGGGCCACCGTGGCCATGGACTGGCCGGCGCCCTGCAGGCCCCCATCGGGCGCTCCGGAGGGCGATTGGGGCTTCCAACGCCCCATGTGGTGGCTACAGGCCACCACGCCGGGCCGGATCCCCTCGGTCACCCAGGCCTTCACGACGAAGTAGCCGATCTCGGTCTCCACACGGACCAGGTCTCCGGTGCGCTCCACGCCCAGGCGACCCGCGTCCCGCGGGTGGATCCAGAGGGGGTTGGTGTGGGCGATCTCGTTGAGCCACTTGGCGTTGGCGCTCCGGGTGTGGATCTGCACCGGGAGTCGGAAGGTGGAGAGGAGCACCATCTCGTCCTCCGCCAGCTCCTCGGGGTGGACGTGGCTCCGGAGGTAGGTAGGCACCGCCGCCTCCGGCCAGCCCCACTCCGCCAGGGTCCGGGACCAGAACTCCAGCTTCCCCGACGGGGTGGGCCAGCCCTTGAGGATCTCGCCCTCCACCCGCACCCCGACCCGCCTTCGTCCCTCCGACTCGTCGTCGAAGACGGTACTGGCGCCGGCCCGTGGGCTGTCGGGTCGGGGAGCCCGGCTGAAGACCCGGCCGGCGGCGTCCACCCGGACGTCCTCCAGTTCGTCGTCGGGGACGGCCTCCTCGTACACCGGCCCCACCTTCCGCGCCACCTCGAAGGCCCCGTAGCTGCGCATGTACTCCAGTGGCGTCATCCCCCGCTCGGCGGCGACCTCCGGGAGCCCGGGCACCGAGTGGTCGAAGATCCAGCCGTAGTACTCGTCCACCGTCATCTTCTCCCCGGGCCGCTCCAACGACTCGAAGAAGCGGCGGATGCCCAGCTCGCCATCGGGATCGATGCGCCAGGTGAGCTCCATCCAGAACTCGTTCTCCTCCCACACCTCCCCGGGATTCACCTGCCGCGTGTCGGTGACCTCCTCGCCCATTCGTTGGCGCGCCTCCCGCAGCACCGGCTGCCGGAAGCTGATGTACTGGCCGTCGTACTGCTCGTACGAGGTGAGGTCGTGGCGCTCCGAGCCGTGCCCCATGGGCAGGACGTAGTCGGCGAAATAGGCCGTCTCGTTCCAGGTGGGGGTCATGGCCACGTGGCACCCGATCTTCTCGTGGTCGGTGAGCATCTCCACCCAACTGAAGCCGTCGGGGTTCGTCCAGACGGGGTTGTAGACCCGGGTGAAGTAGGTGTCCACGAAGCCGCCCCGCTCCTTCATGAGGTGGGGCATGAGGTACGAGAGCTCGTGCATGGCCAGGGGGTATTCCTCCGGCCAGAGGAGCTCGTTCCACCGGGTCGGCTTCCGTCCTGCGGGTCTGGGAGGCTTGGGCGTGTACTTGTTCCAGGCGTTGGGATAGGTCGCTCCCTCCACCGCCGCGGCGCCCAGGAGGGCGTTGAGGAAGAAGAGCGATCGGGCCACCTGCCATCCCCCTAGGTTGGCCGACCCGGCGCTCCGCCAGTTGTGGGTAGAGAGGCGCGTCCCCGCCCCCGCCACCGTCTCCGCCACCTGCTCCAGCTCCTCCACCGAGATGCCCGACTCCCGGGCGGCGTACTCCAGCGTGTACTCGGCGTAGCGCTCCTCGAGCGCCTCCTCGAACTCCTCGAAGGGAGCCTCGGGCTCGCCCCGGACGTGCTCCATGTACTCCTGCCAGTTCCACCATCGTCGGACGAAGGCCCGGTTGTACCGCCGTCGGCGGATCATCCAGGAGGCCAGCGCCAGGAGGAGGGCCGGCTCGGACCCGGGGATGGTGGGCAGCCAGTGGTCGGCGTGGGTGGAGGTGTTGGAGAGACGGGTGTCCAGGACGATGAGCTTGGCACCCCTCTTCCGCCCCTCGATGATGCGCTGGGCGTGGGGGTTGAAGTAGTGACCGCTCTCCAGATGGGCGCTCACCAGGAGGATCACGTCGGCGTTGGCGTGGTCCGGGCTGGGCCGGTCCATGCCCATCCAGGCGTTGAAGCCCACCCGGGCGCTGGCGGAGCAGACGTTGGTGTGGGAGTTGTGCCCGTCCACGCCCCAGGCCGAGAGCATGCGGGTGGTGAAGCCGTCCTCCCCCGGCCGTCCCACGTGGTACATGACCTCCTCGTGTCGCTCCTCCTGCATGGCCGTGCGGATGCGGTCGGCGATGTCGTCCAGCGCCTCGTCCCAGGAGACCCGTTGCCACCGCCCCTCGCCCCGCTCTCCCACCCGCTTCAGCGGGTAGAGGATCCGGTCGGGGTCCGTGACCTGGTTGAGGGTGGCCGGACCCTTGGCGCAGTTCCGCCCGCGGGAACCTGGGTGCTCCGGATTCCCCTCGAACTTCTGCACCTCCAGCGAGTCCTGGTCCACATAGGCCAACAGTCCGCAGGCGGATTCGCAGTTGAAGCAGGTGGTGGGCACCAGCGTGTAGCGCTTCTCCACCCGTTCGGGCCACGCCCGGGCGTCCAGCTCCACCCAGTCGTGCCAGCGCTCCCGGGGCGGGTAGGCGGCGAGGTGGATGCGGCTCGGGCCGGGATAGAAGGTCTCGCCCCGGGCTTCGGTGGCCTCCCGGGCGGCCAGGACGCGGTCGTTCAGCTCGTCGAGGGTCATGATCTTTGGGGGTTCGGGCTCGAAGACCGAAGGACGGCGGAGGGAGCAGGTCCCGTCACGCCAGGGGGACGGACTGGCCCGCCTGCACGTAGGCGTGTTCGTAGAGGAAGAGACCCAGCAGCGCTGCGGCCACCCCCGCCGGCCAGAGCGAGGTGCCCAGGAGCGCCGGCCCCAGCAGCGCGAGGGCCAGCCCCCCCCACCAGGCACCAGCCCATTGGCCGCGGGTCATGTTGCGGACCGCCAGACGGGCGTGAGCGGTGGGGTGCGCCATCGAAACCTCGCCCAATCCCAGGAGGACGTGGAGACCGCATGCGGCGGCGAAGCAGCCGGCGAACCAGGGGGTGCGCAGCCCCGGAACCAGCAGCAGAGCCCCGGCGCCGGCCAGGATCCCCTGCACCGCCAAGTGGGGCGGGAGGAGCGAGCTCTGCCAGAGGTCCCGGGCCCGGGCCTGCGCGAGGAGGAACGCGGTGTAGACCGCGGTGCCCAGCGCCAGGGGCCCGCCCAGCCATCCCAGGGCCACGGTGGCCGCCTCCCGTCCGGTGGCAACCAGCGCCAGGTGCGCCGCCAACACCGCCCCGTAGCCCGTGATGAGGAAGCCGCCACGCACCAGCCAGCTCTTGGGCTGGGGCTTGAGGAGGACCATCCAGAACCGCTCCGGACGCTCCAGGTCCCAGATGAGGAGGGCGCCGGTGAGGGCCAGGAAGAGGAGGGCCATCAGCGGGCCGACGGTGAGCCACGCGGCGGAGCTCCACACCCCGGAGGCGCCGGCGCCGGCACCCAGGAGCCCGGCGAGCCAGGGTACCAGGTAGGCCCCCGCCGCCACCGACTTGGTGAAGGTGTAGAGACTCACCCGCCAGTCCCACGGTGCCCGGTGGACCACGTCGTAGCTCACCACTGCGGCGGCGGAGCTGTTGGCGGCGGCCCCGGGATGGCCCGACGGTACCTGGTGGGGAACGTCACCCTGCTCGGACCACATGAAGAGGCCGCCGTCCGGGGTCCGCGCCGCCAGCGGATCCAGCGTGCACTGGTCCGCCCCCTTGTAGAAGAGCTTGGGCCGGGTCTCCTTCTCCGGCCGTCGCACGCTCACGGCGTCCCGGTGGATGATCCGATTCACCTCCGAGAGGGGATCGTTCATGTCCCCCACCAGGATGGCCTGGGTGGGACAGACCACCACACAGGCAGGCTCCAGACCCACCTCGAGCCGGTGCGCGCAGAAGTTGCACTTCTCCGCTGCATGGTCCTCGGGGTTGATGAAGATGGCGTCGTAGGGGCAGGCCGCGATGCACGCCTTGCACCCGATGCAGATGGACTTGTCGAAGTCCACGATCCCGTCGGGTCGGGCGTGCATGGAGGCCGTGGGGCAGGCCGTCACGCAGGGAGCGTCGGCGCACTGGTTGCAGCGCGTCACCTGGAAGGAGCGCCGCGTCTGGGGGAAGTGCCCGGTGTCCACGTACTTCACGTAGGTCCGGGTCAC
>CAKZOQ010000331.1 GCA_937136445.1 uncultured Gemmatimonadota bacterium | reverse complement strand
CTGGGAAGCGGGAGCAGCCGGGGCTACCACGACTTCTACGTGGGCTACCACCCCGACACCGGGCAGGACCGTTTCTACGGCGGAGGCACGGGCGGCTACTACATCTACGACGTGAGCGATCTGGCCAACCCGGAGATCGCCATCACCCTCACCGGCGTCCGCGGCGTCTCCTACGGCCACACCTTCACCCCCGACCCCAGCGGCCGCTACGTCATCGCCGAGACCGAGTACCAGTACGCCCCCATCCGGGTCTTCGACCTCCAGCCGGCGTTGGAGGGCGAGGTCCAGAACATCCGCTCCCCCATCTCCGCCTTCACGGCCCACTGGGAGCACCTGATCCACAACCACGAGGTGCGGTGGCCCTTCGTCTTCGCCTCCGGCTACCTGGACGGGCTCCAGGTCTTCAACTTCATGGACCCGACCAACCCCCAGCTGGTGGGCTACTACGACACCTACCTCGGCGCCCCCAACACCGACCGCTACAGCCAGTTCAACGGCGCCTTCGGCATCGACGTCCGCAACGAGGACGGCCTGGTGGTGGTGAGCGACATGTCCACCGGCCTCTGGACCTTCAAGATGGACGGATTCGACGGCTGGAACGGTGAGCAGTGGGGCCTGCCGAACATCTCCAGCGCCCAGGACTGGGACGCCCCGGCCCGCCGGCCCGTGAGCCAGGACGAGGACCGCTGAACCTCCCGGCCGTCCCCGGGAGCTGAGCCGGCCCCGGACGACGCTGCCGACCACGCCTGCACACCCCGCCCTCCGCCGGAACCCTCCGACGGGGGGCGGGGTCGGATCTGTTCGGAAGGATCCCCGCACCCCGCACGCCATGTCCGCACGACGACTCCACCGCGCTTCCGCCCTCGCGCTCCCGCTCCTCCTGGCGGCCTCCCTGCCCACCATCGCCCCGGCCGCCTCCACCCCGACGGGCCTGCCGCCGGCGCTGGTCTGCACCCCCGACCCCGAGCCGCCGGAGTACTACGCCATCGAGCTGGTGAGCACCAAGAACGTGCCGGGCACGGCCTTCACCGACGCCCACGCCGACGTCACCTACGCACCCACCTCCCCCTTCGGCATCTCCATCGCCGCCGACGGCAGCTACCAGTACGACGTCCACGTGGACCTCTCCGACGCCGACACCCCCCAGAGCGGCAACTACGTCGCCTGGGTCACCACCACCCAGATCGACGAGATCCGGCGGCTGGGCCCACTGGACGAAGACGGTCGGGTCACCGGCTCCGTGGCGTGGAACAAGTTCCTGGTGGTGGTCACGCTGGAAGCGGACGCGGACGCGGAGACCGACGCCGAACGCTGGAGCGGTCCCGTGGCCTTCCGTGGCATGTCCCGGAGCGGGATGATGCACACCATGGCGGGGCACGGCCCCTTCCAGGTGGAGAACTGCGCGGCCTACGGCTTCTCGGGATGAGGCGGTCCGGCCTCCCGGCTCTCCTCGTCGCCGCGCTCGTCGGCTGCATCACCGTCGCTCCGGCGGCGGCCCAGCAGGAGATGGAGATGGATCACTCCATGCACATGGGGATGAGCATGGAGGGGGGCTGGCGCATGGTGCCCATGGACATGGAGATGCCCATGCTCCCCGGGCTGGAGAATGCCGTGCCCCCGGTGAACGCCTGGCTCCCCGGCGCCGGCATGGACCCGGCGATGTTCCCCGAGGCCCGTCCCTCCGAGGTGGCGCGGCTGGACGACGGCGACACGCTGGAGGTCTCGGTCTCCATGGTCCGACGCACCCTGGCCGGCCACGAGATGGTCATGTACGGCTACAACGGCCAGTACCCCGGGCCCCTCATCCAGGCACCCCAGAACGCCACGGTCATGGTGCGGGTCACCAACGACATCCAGCTCCCCACCACCATCCACTGGCACGGCCTCCGGCTCCGCAACGAGTTCGATGGCGTGCCGGGCATCACCCAGGACCCCATCCAGCAGGGCGAGAGCTTCCTCTACGAACTCGACGTGCCCGACGCCGGGATGTTCTGGTACCACCCCCACATGCGCGAGGACGTCCAGCAGGACATGGGGCTCTTCGGGAACCTCCTGGTGCGGTCGCCGGACCCCGACCACTATGGTCCTGCCAACCGGGAAGTCCCCCTGGTGGTGGACGACATCCTCATGGACGACCAGGGGCCCATCCCCTACGGCGAGACCGCGGCGACCCATGCGCTCATGGGGCGCTTCGGGAACGTGATGATGGTGAACGGCGTCACCGACTGGTCGCTGGAGGTGGACCGGGGCGAGGTCGTCCGCTTCTTTCTCACCAACGTCGCCAACTCCCGGACCTTCAACGTCACCTTCGGCGACGCACCGGTGAAGATCGTCGCCTCGGACATCGGTCGCTACGAGCGGGAGCAGTGGGTGCAGAGTGTGGTCATTGCCCCGGCGGAGCGGTATGTGGTGGACGTGCGCTTTCCCGACTCCGGGGAGCTGGCCATCACCAATTCCATCCAGGCCCAGAACCACTTCCGTGGGATCTTCTACCCCCACGTGGACACCCTGGGCACGGTCTCGGTGGGTGCCGAAGACGTGGCCGAAAACCACCGGGAGTCCTTCGAGACCCTCCGCACCCACGACGAGGTGGTGGAGGACATCGACGGGTTCCGGCGCTGGTTCGATTCCGAGCCGGACCACGAGCTGCTGACGACGGTGCGGGTGAAGAACCTGCCGCTCCCCATCATGCAGTCCATGGAGATGGACACGCTCTACGTGCCGCCCATGGAGTGGAACGACGCCATGCCCATGATGAACTGGCTCTCCACCGCGGATCAGGTGGAGTGGATCCTCCGCGACACCGATACGGGCAAGGAGAACGCCGAGATCGACTGGCGCTTCTCGGTGGGCGACGTCGTGAAGATCCGGGTGCACAACACCCCGGACTCCTTCCACCCCATGAACCACCCCTTCCACATCCACGGCCAGCGCTTCCTGGTCCTGGCCATGGACGGCGTGGAGCGGGAGAACCTGGTCTGGAAGGACACGGCCATCGTTCCCGTGGGGAGCACCATGGACATCCTCGTGGAGATGTCCAACCCGGGCACGTGGATGGCCCACTGCCACATCGCCGAGCACCTCGAGTCGGGGATGATGTTCAACTTCGAGGTCGAGGCGCGGTGAGGCCGGAGCGCCCGACTCCCTCCCCCCGAGGCGGCCCTTCGTGAAGCGGGCGATCCTGGTCCTGGGCGCTCTGGGCCTGGTGGTGGCCGGGGTCCTCGTAGCCCGACGCATCCAGGCGGAGCGGGAGCGGGTGGTGCAGGTCCGGGCTCTGCAGGAGCAGGTCTACGATGCCCGGGTGGCGGTGGACTCCTGCCGCAACGAGTTGGCCTACCAGGAGAGCCTCTTCCGACGATTCGACACCCTGGTGGGACAGCTCCGGGGCGAGGTGGACGCCTTCGAAGCGCTGGACGAGCGGGGGGTGCCGGAGGAAGAGTACGACGCCTACCTGGAGGCCTTCGAAGGCTACAACGACTCGGTGGACGTCTGGGAAGTCCGAGCCGACTCCCTCCGCGCCACCCAGGCCGTGTGTCGGATGCTGGTGGAGGACCACAACGCCCTCACCGACTCCTTCCGGGCCCGGCTGGAATCCGAGGGCATGCTCGGCGCCTCCGGAGACGCCCGGGACGACGAGGGTACGCCCGGGAGCTGAGGGCGCCTCAGCGACCCCCCGTCGGCAGGAGCTCCGCCAGCCGCGGCGCCAGCTTCACCGGAAGCCTCCGGAGGTGCGCCGCCAGGAGCCGACGAGGGGTGAGCTCCTCGTCGATGATGCGGGCCAGCTCCTCCTCCTGCTTCCAGAGAAACTCCAGGGCGTGGGCCTCCAGTTGGAGGAGGCGCTGCTCCGCCGTCTCGTTCAGGGCGATCTCCAGCGCCACCGTCCCGGAGCCCCGCATCTTCCAGAGGCTGGCGCGGCCCTGGGTGGCCGCCCGGGCGAAGGCCCCCGCGGAGCCCGCCGCCTGGATCCGCTCCGCCGCCTCCACGATCCGTCCCTCGCCGGCTCCGGCGATGTTCTGATAGGCCAGGACCCGGCGAAGGGTGTTCTCCGCCACGTCGCCGTGGAGCTCGTAGATCTTCTCTGGCGTCCAGGGATCGCAGCGCTGGCAGGGGATGCCCACGCCCAGCCGTCCGTCGTCGGCCCGCAGGGGGTACACCCACCAGGACAGGTCGTAGCGGAGGGCCACCAGCGTGCTGTGGCAGAAGGGACAGGTCTCCCGTCCGTGCCAGGCCGCCCATCCGAAGCGCCGCCAGCGGAGGACGTCCGCCACCGGCGTGTCCTCCCAGTCGATGGAGACATCGTCGTCGGCGACCCCCACCAGGTCGGCGAGCCAGGCCATGGCCCCGAAGGTGTAGGCGGTGAATCGGGATCGAGGGCTCTCGAAGGCGGCGCGGCGCTTCCGGAGCTCCCGTCCGTAGCGCCACCAGGCCTGCTCCGTGAGCTCCGCCGCTCCCACCCGGACCAGGGTGAGGCGCCCGGCGAGGTAGAGCTGGATGTTGGCGGTGCGGGTGACGAGGTGGGCGTGGTCCCGCACCAGCCGTTCCAGCTCGTAGAGCGCCCCTTCCCGATCCTCCAGTGGGCAGAGGGTCCAACGGTGGCAACCCCGGCAGATGGTCCAGAGGCGACCGCGGACGGGGTCGTAGGCGATCTCGTGCCCACGCGGCATGTGTGCCAGCGTCCCGTTCTCCTGGAACGGTTCATGACAGAACAGACAACGCGTCAGCACCACTCGCCTCCCGGTGATCGTCCACCCCACCCCACCCATCCGGACACCGGCCCGGGAAGGGCGGATCCGCGGATGCGGCCGGCGTCTGCGGATCCGTCCTCGCGGACCTTCCGGAACGCCACGCCACTCTCCATCCTACTCCGGCAAACCCCTCGGGAACAAGCCACGTTCCGGGCCCTCCTGCGGCGAGCTCCCCCGGAACCCTTCGCCGCGCCGTCCGCGTCTCCCCCGGAAGCCGTGACGGGTCGGTGATGCCCCCCGCGCTCGGGACGGCTAGCTTGCGGTCGTCCAACCAAACCCGAACCGGAGGATGACGATGACGAACGCGGAGGTCGGAGAGCGGCTCTGTGAGCTCTGCCGGGAAGGCAAGAACCTGGAGGCCATCGACGAGCTCTACGCCGACGACGTGGTCTCGGTGGAGGCCGCGGAGGGCGACGGCCCCCTGCCCCGGACCGTCGAGGGCAAGGAGACCGTCCGTGGGAAGACGGAGTGGTGGGCCAACGCCCACGAGGTCCACGACAACGAGGTGATGGGGCCCTTCCCCCATGGGGACGACCGCTTCGCCGTCTTCTTCGACGTGGACGTCACCAACATCGAGTCCGACCAGCGCTTCCAGCTGAGGGAGGTGGCCGTCTACACCGTGGCCGACGGGCACGTCGTACGGGAGGAGTTCTACTACGCGATGTGAGTCCCGCGCTGGCCCGGGGGGTGGAGGGGTGCGGACGGAGCTACCGGCGCACTACCTCCCCTCGGGATAGGCGGCGACGCACTCGATCTCCAGGGCGGCCCCCAGGGCCAACGCCTCCACGGACATGGCCGAGCGGGCCGGCGGCTCTCCGGCGAAGTAGGAGATGTAGACCTCGTTCACCACGCCGTAGTCGGCGATGTCGTCCAGGAAGAGGGTGCACTTCACCACGTCGTCCATGGTGAGATCCTCGGCGGCGAGGACCGTCTGGATGTGCTCCATGGTCTGACGCGCCTCGGCCTCCGCACCGCCCTCCACCACCCGCAGGGGCTCGGCGCCGGGCTCCGTCCCGATCTGCCCGCTCAGGAAGAGGAGGTGTCCCGAGCGCACCGCCGACGAGAATACAGGCAACCGGGCCACCCCTTCGGCATCTACGATCCCCCGCCGTGGCGGATCGTCCTCGGCGGCGGACGGGTTCGAGCCGTCGGTGTCGGTGCGGGGCTCGAGGGAGCAGGCGGGAACCACCACCGCGACGAGGAGGGCCAGGGCGGCGTCCCGAAGAAGGCGGCTGGGAGCGCGGACGGACACAGGGGCTCCGGGCGGACGGGAAGGGGGAGGGGCGTCGGGCCTCAACCTACCACGGCCGCGTCGGCCTCGCTGCCCTTCCGGACGTGGCGCCTCCAGAGCCAGAGGTAGAGAGCGGCGTTGAGGACCAGTACCGCCACCCCCATCCCCACCTGGATCTCCCGGCTGAGGCCGTCAGGGTAGAGGATCGGCGCCACGTACCGGTCCAGGAAGGTGGTCTCGTAGGCGGCCTCCCCGGCCTGCCGCCGGAGCCGGTTCTCCAGGGGCGTGAGCGGGCAGACGCCGCCCACCAGCGAGATCCAGGCCCCCCAGGCCGCGCAGGGGAGGTGTGCCCAGACGATCCAGCCCCAGCGCACCGCGAGCAGGCCGCCCACCGCCACGAAGAGGACGAAGGCGGCGTGGACGCCGAGAACCAGGTCCGCCAACACGCCGGGAGTCATGCCCTACACTGGCGCCCCGGCGGGGGGACGGCCAAGGTTGGCCCCATGGACCGACGACGCTTCACCTACCTGACCGCCACCGGCCTCGCCGGGGCGGGAATGGCCGGACTGGGCCGCCCACGCGCCCATCTAGCCGCCGCATCCACCCAGGAACTCCGGGTGGACGGCACCCGCCTCAACGACCGGCTCCAGGCCCTGGCCCGCATCGGCCGCAACCCCGGAGGTGGCAACGGCCGCGTAGCCTTCAGCGACGCCGACCTGGAGGCCCGGGCCTGGTACGGCTCCCTCCTGGAGGAGGCGGGATTCGCCACCCGGGTGGACGTGGCAGGCAACCTCTGGGGACGCCGGGAGGGCACCGAGGCGGGGCGGGCGCCGCTGGCGCTGGGTTCCCACCTGGACTCGGTACCCGACGGCGGCCACTACGACGGTCCCGTGGGGTCGGTGGGGGCGTTGGAGGTGGCGTGGACCCTCGCCGATGCCGACCACGCCACTCGTCACCCGGTGGAGGTGGTGGTCTTTCCCAACGAAGAGGGCGGGAAGACCGGCAGTCGGGCGCTGGCCGGCGAAGTGGAGCCCTTCGAGCTGGACATCGAGACGGCGTCGGGCTTCACCATCGGCGAGGGAATCCGACGCATCGGAGGAAACCCCGACCAGCTCGCCGACGCCCGACTCCACCCCGGCGACCTGGCGGCCTTCCTGGAGCTCCATGTGGAGCAGGGCGCCGTCCTGGAGACCGACGGGATGGACATCGGCGTCGTGGAGGGCATCGTGGGCATCATGCGCTGGGACGTCGTGGTGGAGGGGGACACCAACCATGCCGGCACCACCCCCATGCCCCGCCGCCGGGACGCCCTGGTGGCCGCCGCCCGCTTCGTGGACACCGTCCACACCACCGCCCTGGAAATGCCCGGCCGGCAGGTGGCCACCGTCGGGCGCATCGAGGCGGAGCCCGGAGCCCCCAACGTGATTCCGGGACGAGTCCGCCTCACCCTGGAGATCCGGGACCTCTCCATGGACGGCATCTCCCGGGTCTACGACCGGCTGGTAGAGCAAGCCGAGGCATTGGGGGACGCCACCGAAACCACCTTCTCCTTCTCGCGCTTCTACGTGAGCGGCGCCGCCCCCACCGACCCGGCCCTTCGCGACGCCGTCGAATCCTCGGCGGAGGAGCTCGCGTTCTCCACGCTGCGCATGCCCTCCGGCGCCGGACACGACGCCCAGAGCATCGCCACCTTCGCCCCGGTCGGCATGATCTTCGTGCCCAGCCGGGACGGGATCAGCCACGCCCCCGAGGAGTTCACCTCCGCCGAAGACGTCACCCGAGGCACGGACGTCCTCCTGCGCACCCTCCTGCAGGCCGACGCCATGGAGTGGGGCCCACCACGGTGACGCTGGTGCTCCTTCTGGCCGGCCTCCTCCTCCTCACCGGGGGCGCGGAGGTCCTGGTCCGCGGCGCGGTGGGGATCAGCTACCGCCTCGGGCTCTCCCCCCTCGTGGTGGGCCTCACGGTGGTGGCCTTCGGAACCTCCTTCCCGGAGGCCGCCGTCTCCGTGGACTCGGCCCTCTCCGGTCGGGGCAGTCTGGCGCTGGGGAACGTGGTGGGGAGCAACATCTTCAACATCCTCGTCATCCTCGGAGCCTCGGCGGTGGTGGCGCCCCTGACGGTGCAGCGGCAACTCGTGCGCCTGGACCTGCCCGTCTTGCTGGGCTCGGCGGCTCTGGTGGCCATCCTTCTGTCCGACGGCGCGTTGGGGCGGGTCGACGGGGTTCTCTTGTTTGGCCTCGCGGTGGTCTACACCGGCCTCCTGATCCGCCTCGGAGGACGCCCCAACGCTTCCGCCACCGGAGATGGGAGCCACCCCGAGCCGCTGGTGAGCGCCGCCCCCGCCGACACCCAGATCACCCAGCCCTTCTTCTATCAGCTCCTCTTCGTGGCCGTGGGCGTGGGGATGCTCCTGGTGGGTGCACGGCTCCTGGTGGACGGAGCCTCCGCCATCGCCCTGCAGCTCGGAGCCAGCGAGCTCGTCGTGGGCCTCACGGTGGTGGCCGCCGGGACCTCCCTCCCGGAGGTGGCGACCTCGCTCCTGGCAGCCTGGCGGGGGCAGCGGGACATCGCCGTGGGGAACGTGGTGGGGAGCAACAGCTTCAACGCCCTGTTCGTGCTGGGCGCCGGCGGTGCGGTGGCCCCGGCGCCCATCGACGTGCCGCCCGGCCTCCTCACCTTCGACGTCCCGGTGATGCTCGCCGTCTCCCTGGCCTGCTTCCCCATCTTCTTCACCGGTTGGTCCATCTCCCGGCGGGAAGGCGTGGTCTTCCTCCTCTACTACGCCGCCTACCTGGCCTACCTGGTGGCCCACGTCTCCGACCATCCGGCCCAGGAGGTGATCCAGACGGGGGTCCTGGTCTACGCGGTGCCCCTCACCGTGGGAACGCTGGCACTGATGGTCTGGCGTCAGTGGCGAACCAGGACGACCTAGGTACGGGTCCAGAATCTGTTCTTGAGGGCTGCCCGGCGGTCCCCCTAGCCATGAGGTCCCGCCAGAGAGAGCACCCCGGCCTCGAGGAGGGACCCATGCGGCCCGACACCATCCAGGAACTCGTACGCGGCGACGTCATCACCCCTGAAGCCCCGGACTACGACGCAGCCCGTGCCGTCTTCAACGGCATGATCGATCGGAGACCGTCCGCCGTCGTTCGGGCCGTGGATGCGGCCGACGTCATGGCGGTGGTGTCCTTCGCCGCCGACGAGGGGCTCCCCCTGGCCGTGCGGGGAGGTGGACACAGCGTGCCGGGGTACGGCGTCTGCGACGACGGCCTGGTCCTGGACCTCTCCGCCATCCGGAACGTCCGTGTGGACCCGCAGGAACGAACGGTCCGGGTGGGCGGGGGCGCCGTCCTCGCCGACCAGGATCACGCGACCCATGCCTACGGTCTGGCGACGCCCGCCGGATTCTTCTCTACCACCGGGGTGGCCGGGCTCACCCTGGGTGGAGGGATCTCCGCCTATCTCGGGCGTGAGCACGGGATGACATGTGACAACCTCCTGTCGGCCGACGTCGTCACGGCCCGAGGCGAACGAGTCACGGCCCGTGCGGACCAGCACCCGGACCTCTTCTGGGCGCTGAGAGGGGGTGGCGGCAACTTCGGGGTCGTCACCGCCCTGGAGTTCCGGCTCCACCCGGTCTCGACCCTGGTGGCCGGCCCGATGCTCTTCGCCCCCGAAGGCACGGCGGACGTCATCAGCTTCTACGACCGCTACATGCAGGAGGCGCCCCGGCCGCTGGGCGGCTTCCTCGCCATCGATCGGGCCCCGCCGCTCCCCTTCATTCCCGAAGACCGCCATGGCGAGCCCGTGTGCATCGTGGTGGCCTCCTGGAACGGGGATCCGTCCCACGCCGACCGCATCCTGAACCCCATCCGGAGCTCCGGGCCCCTGGTGGCGGAGCACGTGGAGGAGATCCCCTACCCCGCCCTCCAGACGGCCTTCGACGACCTGCTTCCGTCGGGCACCCGCCAGTACTGGAAGTCCGACTGGGTCGATGAGATCTCCCCGGAGGATGCGGTGGTGTACGCGGACCACGGCACCAAGGTGCCCAACGCCCTCTCGACGACCCATCTGTACCCGGTGAACGGGGCCGTGCACGACGTGGCGGAGGACGCGACCGCCTTCGCCGTTCGCGACGCACGCTTCTCCGCCGTGATCGTGGGCGGGTGGGAGGACCCGGCCGACGACGAGGAGCACGTCGCCTGGGTCCGGGACTACTACGAAGCGATCCACGCCCGGTCAGGCCATGCCGGCGGCTACACGAACTTCGCCGCCGCGGACGACGAAGCCCGGGTGCGGGACAACTTCGGGCCGGCCTACACCCGTCTGGCCGAAATCAAGGCTCGTTGGGACCCGGACAACCTCTTTCGCCGGAACCAGAACGTGAAGCCGGCGGAGTGAGGGGGGAGGTCCGCCGACACGCGGCGCTCAGGGGCGTCGTTCGACGCTGGCCAGGGGGCTGAGCCCGAGCCACTCGGGAAAGCTCCGGCAGAGCTCGGGAGGTCCGACGAGCCGCAGATCACGCCGAGCCACGGCGCGCCGGAGGTCTGCGTCCCCGATCCACACGTCCGCCAGGGTGAGGACATCGGTGACGAGCCGCAGATCCACGGAATAGCCCGGGTCGTCCAGGCAGAGGTCCCCCGCGCCATCCTCGAGGACCAACCAGAATCGCCGCTCGTCCGCACCAGCGTCCTCGAACTCGAATCGGACCACGGTCCGTTGCGGAGGCAGGGCTTCGGCGACGATCCCACGATGGACGTCCCACATGAGGTGGCCCACATCCAGCTCCTCACCCGAGAGGTCGTGCCGGAGCCAGCGCTTCCCCCATCGGCCCATCCCCATGATGACGCCTTCGAGCTCCTCTCCCGCAGGTGTCAGGTGGTATTCCGGGTGGTCGTCCATCTGACGGCGCTCCAGCACCCCCGCCGTCTGTAGTTCGTCCAGCCGCGTGGAGAGGAGGGTCCGAGACATCCGGGGGACGCCTCGATGGATGTCGTTGAACCGCACGCTCCCCATCAGGAGCTCCCGGACGACGAGAGGCGTCCACCGCCGGCCGAGGACCTCCGATGTGAGCGCCACGGGACAGTATTGCTGGTAGCCCTCCATCATGGTTCGAGGGTAGGGGGGCGCAGCCTCGACGTTCAAGGGCGGGGACCTCCCGGCACCCAGCCATCTCCGATGCGCGGGATCCAGGCGGCCGCCCGCAGCATCACACCGGTCAGCCCTTGGGATCCTCCACCCGCTGCAGCAGGACCACCCCCACCACCAACAGCGACAGGAGGGCCAGCACCGCCAGGCGCTGGTCCCCGCCGGTGATGAGGGCCACCTGGCCGAAGAGGACCGGGCCCATGATGGACGACGACTTCCCGCAGAAGGCGTAGAAACCGAACATCTCCGCCTCCTTCCCCTCCGGGATGAGGGAAGACATGAGGGTGCGGCTGGCGGCCTGCGCCGAACCCAGACCGAAGCCGGCGAGCACGGCAAGGCCGGAGAAGACCTCGCGGCTCTCCACGAAGAACACCCCGAGCGCGATCCCCGCCCACAGGACGAGCACACCGGTGAGGACGCGCTTCGGGCCGAAGACGTCCGTGGGCTTGGCCAGCAGGAAGGCACCGGCCAGGGCGCTGAACTGCACGATCAGGAAGAGGACGATGGCGTCCTGCTGCCCGAAGCCGAACTCCGCCTCGGCGAAGGGCCCGGCCATGACGATGACCGTCAGGATGAAGTCGATGTAGAAGAAGAAGGCCAGGAGGA
>CAKZOQ010000330.1 GCA_937136445.1 uncultured Gemmatimonadota bacterium | reverse complement strand
CACCCGCCGCGCCCGAAGCTCCGCCTGCTGCACCCCAGCCTCGTCCACCTCCGCCCCCACCCCCCGAAAGATCTCCGCCAGCCGCACCGGGTCGGCGTACACGAGGGTGTTGCCCGCATCGAAGAGGATGGCGCGTGGCATGGAGGGGTGGGGTGGGAGGTGGACAGCAATGCGAGCGAAGCGAGCGAGCCCGAAGGAGCCAGCGAGCGAAGCGAACGCCGCTCCCCCCCAGGAGCCTACGGAATCACCTCGCGCCTCTGGAGGTGCACGAACGCCCCGGTGTGCCCACCCGCCATGGTACCAGGTCGTTCAAATCGGATGCAGGGGTAGGCGCGCGAGGCGAGTGGAGGGAGGCATAGCGAGAGCTACGTCGCACCGACCGAGACCGAAGCGCAACGACAACCTGCGCCGATTTCAACGGCCACCCTAGAAGAACACGGGCTCCTTGTAGGCACCAAACTCCTCCTCCATCGCGGCACGGATCTCGTACAGCGTGCAGTAGGCCCGGGCGCAGTCCAGGATGGCCGGGACCAGGTTGCCGTCCCCGGCGGCCGTCTCCCGGAGCGTGGCCAGGGTCCGCTCCACCTCGGCGTCGTCCCGCTCCGCGCGGAGCCCTGCCATGCGCTTCCGCTGGCGTTCCTCCACGTCGGGACCGATGCGCAGCACATCGATCTCCACCGGGCCCGAGCCCTCCTCGAAGGCGTTCACCCCGACCACGGTCCGGGTCCCGGCCTCCAGCTCCTTTTGCTGCCGCATGGACGACTGGGCGATCTCCCGCTGGAACCACCCCTCCTCGATCCCCGGGACCACGCCACCCAGGGCGTCGATCTCCTCGAAGAGCGAGAGCGCCTCGGCTTCGAGCTCGTCGGTGAGGCTCTCCACGAAGTAGGAACCGGCCAGAGGATCGATGGTGTTGGGCACCCCCGACTCGTAGGCCAGGATCTGCTGGGTGCGGAGGGCGATGCGCACCGCCTTCTCGGTGGGCAGGGCCAGCGTCTCGTCCATGGAGTTGGTGTGCAGGGACTGGGTGCCCCCCAGCGCCGCGGCCATGGCCTGGTAGGCCACCCGGACGATGTTGTTCTCGGGCTGCTGTGCCGTGAGGCTCACCCCCGCCGTCTGGGCGTGGGTGCGCAGTCGCCACGACGCGGGGTTCTTGGCCCCGTACTTCTCCTTCATGCCCCGGGCCCAGATGCGGCGGGCCGCCCGGAACTTGGCGATCTCCTCGAAGAAGTCGTTGTGGACGTCGAAGAAGAACGACAGGCGGGGAGCGAAGTCATCCACGTCGAGACCCGCGGCGATCCCCCGCTCCACGTACTCGAAGCCGTTCTTCAGGGTGAAGGCCAACTCCTGGGCCGCCGTGGCGCCGGCCTCACGGATGTGGTAGCCGGAGATGGAGACGGGGTTGTACTTGGGGGCGTGCTCGCTGCACCAGCCGAACATGTCGGTGATGCAGCGCAGGGCGGGTTCGGGCGGATAGACCCACGCGTGCTGGGCCTGGTATTCCTTGAGGATGTCGTTCTGGACGGTCCCCCGGAGCACCTTCGGATCCACCCCCTGCTTCTCCGCCGCCGCCACGTAGAAGCAGAAGAGGATGATGGCGGGGCCGTTGATGGTCATGGAGACGCTGACCTCGTCCAGCGGGATCCCGTCGAAGAGGGTTTCCATGTCCGCCAGACTGGAGATGGCCACCCCACAGACCCCGACCTCACCCAGGGAACGGGGATGGTCGGAGTCGTAGCCCATGAGCGTCGGGAAGTCGAAGGCGACGCTCAGGCCGGTCTGCCCGTGCTCCAGGAGGTAGTGGTACCGCTCGTTCGTCTCCTCGGCGGTAGCGAAGCCGGCGAACTGGCGCATGGTCCAGAGCCGGGTCCGGTACATGGTGCCGTACGGACCCCGCGTGAACGGGTACTCCCCAGGCAGACCCAGGGACTCCTCGTAGGAGCGCGTTCCGGCCCGGTCGACGGGGGTGTAGAGCGGCTTGATCTCCCGCCCGGACACGGTGGTGAAGTCCTCGTCGCGCTTGGGGGCGGCCTCGTAGGCTTCCTCCCAGGCGGCCAGGCGGTCGCGGAGCTCCTGCAGCTCCTCTTCCTTCTCGGCCAGCTCCTGCGCCAGCCGGGAGGGATCCAGTACGTCTCGCTCGATGGTGGACATGCCGTCACGGGGTCTCGGGAATCGGGCTCGGGGCGACCGTCGGGCGAGCGACGGCTCCGAAAGATGCCCGAGGGGAGCCGGGGGGGTCAATGAAGGCGCCCCCGACGGAAGGCGACGACTCAGCCTCCGGCGACGCCCAGGAGCGGCATCCGCACCCCCACCCGGAGGGCTCGGCCCGCCGCCGGCAGCCCGGTGATGTCCGGGTACTCGGTATCCCAGGCGTTGGTCAGGTCCACCCAGATCTCGCCGCCCAGGACGGGGGCGGCCAGGCGAGCCTCGCCCAGCGTGTAGGCCTCCCCGCCCTCCCGGCGGAGCGCCCGGACCCGCACCCGCACCGAGGCCGGCCCCAGGGGCAGCCCCGCCCCCACCATCACGTCGCGGTTCAGCGGCCGAAGGGCCACCTTGGACTCCAGGCCCGCCGCCTCCTCGGTGTTCAGCGTGAGCAGGGAGGCAGACCCCTCCAGAAAGCCCGGCCGGAGAGGCACCCGCTCCAGATCCACCTCCAGGCCGTGGAAGGTGGCCGACTCCACGTTCCGGGTTTCCCACGGCACCTCGGTGGGAGCGCTCACCGGTCGGGCCCAGTCCACCAGATCCTCGGCGGCGCGTCGGTAGACGGTGGTGCGGAGGATGGCCCCGCCCCCGAGGGCCCAGTCCAGACCGGCCTCCACGCTCCACGCCGACTCGGGGTCCAGATCCGCCTGGCCGACGTTCGCGGGATCCTCGTAGTACCGCTCCGTGAAGGTGGGCGTCCGGTAGGAGCGCCCGATCCCCGCCCGGACCCGCACGGCCGGGCTCATCCGGGCCGATGCCGAGAGCGAGGGAGCCACCCAGGAGCCGAAGCCGTCCCGGCCCTCCACCCGGACACCGCCGCGGAGCTGGACGAGCTGCCCCACCCATGCCGCCTCCAGGTAGCCCCCACCCCGGTCCTCCACATGGTCGCCCAGGTTGGTGCTCGCCAGATCGTCCCGGAGGAACTGGCCGCCCACCGCCAACGAGAGCCCCGGACCCGTGCCCACGAGGACCGTGGCCTCCACCCCCTCCTGGCGTCCCTCGTGGAGGTTCCGATAGAAGGAGGGATCGGCGCGGCGGAGGACGAAGTCGTCGTCGTGGGCCCGGGCGTAGACCCGGGTCTCCAGCTCCACGCTCTCCGTCAGCGGTCCCCGCCACCCCGCCGCCATCAGCCGCGCCCGCGTCTCCTCGTAGGACGGGAAGGCGCCGTAGAAGCCGTCGGCCCCGAAGTCCCGAGCGGCCCAGCCCCCGGTGAGGTGCAGGCGA
>CAKZOQ010000329.1 GCA_937136445.1 uncultured Gemmatimonadota bacterium | reverse complement strand
GCGGAGCCCCGTCGGACATGGCCACCACCGCCGGACGGGCCGAGCTGGAGGCCCAGGAGGTCGCCGACCTGCCGGAGTTCGCCGACGAAGCGGACCTACGGGAGGCGGTCATCGCTCCGGGATCGGACCTCGCCGGGGAGGAGCTGCACAATGCCAACTTCGCCGAGCGCTTCGCCGCTGTGGTCATCGGGGTGGTGCGGGACGGCCGCCAGACCCCTCGGCTGGAGGGGCTGAATCTCCGGGCCGGCGACGTTCTCCTCATGGTGGCGCGCCCTGAATTCGCCCATCAGTTCGCCGACTCCCGCCACCTCCACCTTCTCTCCGGCGAAGACGCGGAGGTCGAGTCGGAGGCCGGGGTGCCCCTCTGGCAGCCGACCCGGGCCCGGATGGGACTGGCCATCATGGCCGCCGTGGTGGGCCTGGCCACCTTCGGCGTCTTCCACATCTCCCTGGCGGCATTGGCGGGGGCGATCCTCATGGTGTTGATGGGCTTCCTCTCGCCGGCCGAGGCCCGTCAGGCGGTGGACTGGTCGGTGCTCATCGTCATCGGAGCCGCCGTCGGTCTGGGCGCCGCGCTGGAGACCAGCGGTGGTGCGGCGATCCTCGCGGAGGGGATCGTCTCGATGGGCCAATCCTTCGGACCCCGGGGCGTCTTGGCGGCTCTGGTGGCCGGCACGATGCTCCTGACGCTCACCATCACCAACAATGCCGCCGTGGCCATCCTGATCCCCGTGGCTGTGGCCGTGGCCTCCACCCAGGGAATCGCCGCCCGGCCCCTGGTCGTCGCCGTGACCGTCGGCGCCAGCATGGCCTTCGCCACCCCGGTGGGCTACCAGACGAACCTCATGGTCTACGGACCCGGCGGGTACACGTTCGGGGACTTCGTGCGGGCGGGTCTGCCGCTCCAGATCATCATGGCCGCCGTGTCGGTGCTGGTCATCCCCTGGATCTGGTCCTTCTGACTCAGGAGCCTACTACCGGCGCGACGGTGAGGACCGCGGTGCCGTTGACGCCCCCGGCCTCCGCCGTGATGTCCACCTGACCCGGCCCCCGGGCGGTGGCGTCGCCGCTCTGGTCGAGGGTCGCCACTGCCACGTCGGAGGAGGACCAGTCCACCGTCACCGATAGCGTGTCGCCGGCGGCGTTGAGCGGGGTGGCCACGAAGGTTTGCACCTCACCCACCTGATCAAGGCGGGCCGTGGCGGGCGTCACCGCCACGGAATCCACATCGGAGTCGCCGACGCCGGGTGCTCGCACCACCGTGCCAGAATCGCCACAGGCACCCAGGAGCGTCGCGACCAGGAGGAGCGAGGCGAGGCTCCCGCCCCGCCGCTCCGAACCTCGCGAGGTCGTGGAACGCCGCATCACCCGGAGAGGATGAAGGTGATCTTCAGCAGCACCCGATACCCGGACACCTTGCCGTCCGTCACCTCGGCGCGGGTTTCTTTGATCCAGGCATTCTGGATGTTGGCGACAGTTTCGGCCGCCTTTTCGATGCCGCGTTCGACGGCGTCCTCGATGGACGAATCGGACCGGGCGCTGATCTCGATGACTTTGGCTACGGACATGGTGGAATCCTCAGAAGTGGGGTGCATGGAGTGCGAGCGGCGAGAGGCCGCTCCCGGGGGATAAGGCTGCAAGACATATTCCACCGCAAGGCTGTCCTCCCCGACCTCCGTCGACTCAGTCGCCCCCGGCGTTCCAGCGCTCCCCCATCCACTGCCCGGCGGCGAAGACGACGAGGTCCACGGCCACGTTGGCCAGGGTCTCCGGTCGTTGGGTCTCCAGAACCTCCTTTCCCCACTCGGTCCGCTCCGCGTACTGCTCGACGATCTCGTAGGCCACCGCCGCCGGAAAGGACACGTGGCGGGGCACATCCATGAGTCCGGCGGCCAGCCCCATGGCGAAGTGGACCACCGTCCACGGGTCCACCGGGGCGAGGTTCTGATCGGCCTTCTCGGTTGCGACGAGCTTCATGGTCCTCCTGGGGTTGGGATGCACCGAACCCCCCGGCGCCAGGGAGGCGTCGGGGGGAAGCGGTCTACGACCGGAAGGATCCGGTGCTCACGACGCTAGGCGTGCTGGCCCGCGTGGACGCCCTCGTTGACCTCCTCGAGGAGCTTGTAGTTGAAGTCGTCCAGATCCTCGGGACTCCGGCTGGTCACGAGACCCTGGTCCAGGACCACGGACTCGTCCACCCAGTTCCCACCCGCGTTGGTCAGGTCGGTCTTGATGGAAGGATAGGAGGTCAAGCGCCGATTGTCTGCCGCGCCGGCCTCCACGATGAGCCAGGGACCGTGGCAGATGGCCGCCACCGGCTTCCCTTCCTCGAAGAAGCCGCGGACGAAGGACACGGCGTCCTCGTCGGCGCGAAGGCGGTCCGGGTTCATGACGCCACCCGGCAGGACCAGGGCGTCGAAGTCCTCCACCTCGTAGTCGTCCAGGCTGCCGTCCACCGAGACGTCGTCGCCCCAGTTGCCGTCGGCCCAGCCTCGGATGTGCTCGTCGGTTTCCGGAAGGGAGACGATGCGCACGTCGGCTCCGGCCTCGGCGAGGGCGTCCCGGGGCGATTCGAGCTCGGATTGCTCGAAGCCGTGGGTCGCCAGGATGG
>CAKZOQ010000328.1 GCA_937136445.1 uncultured Gemmatimonadota bacterium | reverse complement strand
GTGGTGAACGCCACCGGCGCCTTCACCGACGGGGTGCGGCGGATGGACGATCCGGAGGTGACCTCCATCGTGCGTCCGTCCCAGGGGGTCCACGTGGTGCTGCCCCGGTCCTTCTTGGCCGGGGACGCCGCCATCATGGTGCCCCACACGGACGACGGACGAGTCCTCTTCGCCATCCCCTGGCTGGATCGGGTGCTGGTGGGCACCACGGACACGCCGCTGGACGAGGTGTCGCTGGAGCCGCGCCCCCTGGCCGAGGAGGTGGACTTCCTCCTGGAGCACGCCCGGCGCTACATGGAGCGGGACCCCCACCGCGACGACGTCCTGAGCGTCTTCGCCGGCATCCGACCGCTGGTGGCGTCCGGAGAAGGGGGGGACACCGCCGACATCAGCCGGGAGCACGCCCTCCGGGTGTCGGACTCCGGGCTCCTCACCGTGGCGGGAGGCAAGTGGACCACCTACCGGAAGATGGCCGAGGACACGGTGGACCTGGCCCAGACGCTGGGCGATCTGGATGCCCGGGCGTGCGTGACCCAGGACCTGGACATCCAGGGACGCCACGCCCATGCCGACACCTTCGGGCGACTCGCGCCCTACGGCTCCGACGCCCCCCGCGTGGAAGAGCTCATGGCGGAACGCCCCGGCTGGGACCAGCCCGTCCACGACGCCTTGGACCTCACGCCCGGGGAGATCGCCTGGTTCGCTCGTCATGAGCTGGCCCGGACCGTCGACGACGTCCTGGCCCGCCGCCACCGCGCCCTCCTCCTGAATGCCCGGGCGGCCCGGGAGGCGGCGCCGGCGGTGGCCCGCATCCTCGCCGACGAGCTCGGACGGAACGAAGGCTGGGTGTCCGACCAGGTCCACGACTTCCAGGCCCTGGCCGACGGCTACCTCCTGGACCCCGGGTGAGCCAAGGCCCCTCCTCCGGCGAACCTCTCCCCTTCCCCGCCCCGGACCTCCCGGTGGTGGAGGTGCTCGATGAGCTCCGCGCCGCCCTGGAGGAGCGCACCTCCGGCGTGCTCGTAGCTCCGCCGGGCGCCGGGAAGACCACGCTGGCTCCGCTGGCACTCCTGGACGCCGGATGGCTGGAGGGGCGGACGATCCTCATGCTGGAGCCCCGCCGGCTGGCCACCCGGGCCGCCGCCCGTCGCATGGCCTACCTCCTGGGCGAGGAGGACGTGGGCGGGACGGTGGGCTACCGCATCCGCCTGGACACGCGGGTGGGTCCGGACACCCGCGTGGAGGTGGTGACGGAGGGCGTCCTCACCCGGATGCTCCAATCCGATCCCGCCCTCTCCGAGGTGGGGTGCGTCATCTTCGACGAGCTCCACGAGCGCTCTCTCCACGCCGATCTGGGGCTGGCCCTGGCCCTCCAGTGCCGCAGCCTGCTGCGGCCGGAGCTGCGCGTCCTGGCCATGTCGGCGACGCTGGACGCCCAGCCGGTGGCGGAGCTCCTGGGGGACGACGAAGGCCCGGCCCCGGTCCTGGAGAGCGAGGGCCGGATGTACCCGGTGGAGACGCGATACCGGGACACGCCGGTGGACGGCTGGATCGAGCCCCCCACCGTCGCCACCGTCCTCCAGGCCCTGGACGAGGAACCGGGGGACATTCTGGTCTTCCTCCCCGGCGCCGGCGAGATTCGCCGCACCGCCGAGCGCCTGGACGAGGCCGGAGTGCCCCGGGACGTCACCGTGCACCCTCTCTACGGCAACCTCTCCCAGTCCGCCCAGGATCGGGCCATCCGCCCCTCTCTTGCCGGTCGGCGAAAGGTCGTCCTGGCCACGGCCATCGCCGAGACCTCGCTCACCATCGAGGGGGTGCGGGTGGTGGTGGATGCCGGACAGATGCGGGTGCCCCGCTTCGACCCCTCCACCGGCATGACGCGGCTGGAGACCATCCGGGTCACCCGGGACGCCGCCGACCAGCGCCGGGGACGGGCGGGACGCACCGAGCCCGGGATCTGCTACCGCCTCTGGACCCGGGGGGAGGACCGGGGGCTGGTGCCGGCCCGCACCCCGGAGATCCGGGAGGCGGACCTGGCGCCCCTGGCGCTGGACCTGGCCGTGTGGGGCGCCGAGCCGGAGGAGCTCCGCTGGCTCACCCCGCCCTCGGAGTCCGCCTACGCCCAGGCGGTGGAGCTCCTCCAGGAGCTGGAGGTGCTGGAGGACGACGGGGCCCTCACCGACCACGGACGGGGGGTGGCGGAGCTGGGGGTGCACCCGCGGACCGGCCACATGCTCCTGCGGGGGAGCGAGCTCGGGCTCGGCGAGGTGGCGGCGGATCTGGCGGCCCTCCTGGGGGAGCGGGACATCCTCCTGGGACGGGGCCGGGCCCCGGACGCCGACCTGCGCCTCCGCCTGGAGGCAGTGGGTCGGGCACGGCGGGACGGGGGGGGCCGCGCCGGAGGGCACGAGGTCCACCGGGGCGGCCTCCACCGGACGCTCGAGCAGGCCCGCAACCTGGAGCGACGCCTGCGCCGGGGCTCGGAGCCCGACCCACGGGAGACCGCCCCCGCCCTCGGGCGCCAGGAGGCCGAGGCCCACGCCGGCCTCCTGGCGGCCTTCGCCTACCCGGACCGCATCGGTCGGCTCCGGGAGGGGGAGCGGGGGCGCTACCTCCTCCGGAACGGTCGAGGGGCGGCCTTCCAGGAGGCCCAGACGCTGGCCGGAGCGGAGTGGCTGGTGGCCGCCGAGGTGGAGGGCCGGGGCCGCGAGGCCCGCATCTTTCGGGCGGCGCCGGTGGACCGGGAAGAGCTCGAGGAGCACTTCGCCGGACAGATCCGCACCGTCGAGGAGGTCCGGTGGGACGCCGAAGCCGGTCGGGTGCGGGCCTTCCGCCGCCAGAAGCTTGGGGCGCTGGTGCTCCACGAGGCCCCTCTGGGCAACGCCAAGCCCCACCTGGTGGCCCGGGGCCTCATGGAAGGCATCCGGGACGGGGGGCTGCAGCAGCTCCCCTGGGACACGGACACCGGCCAGCTCCGGCATCGCCTCCACTTCCTCCACCGTCACCAGGGCGAGCCCTGGCCCGACGCCTCGGACGTGGGCCTCCTGGAGACGCTGGAGGACTGGCTCCTGCCCTTCCTGAGCGGGATGCGGGCGCTGGACGACCTCCGCCGGCTGGACCTGGCCGAGGCCCTCCTCTCCGGCGTCCCCTGGGAGGCCCGGAGTCGCCTGGACGCGCTGGCCCCCACCCACCTGGAGGTCCCCAGTGGATCCCACATCCGCATCGACTACAGCGACCCCGAGGCTCCCGCCCTGGCGGTGAAGCTCCAGGAGGTCTTCGGGCTCACCGAGACCCCTCGCATCGCCGGGGGCCGGGTGCCCCTCACCATGAAGCTCCTCTCCCCCGCCCAGCGGCCGGTGCAGGTCACGCAGGACCTGGCCTCCTTCTGGCGGGACGCCTACTTCGAGGTCCGCAAGGACATGCGGGGTCGCTACCCGAAGCACCCCTGGCCCGAGAATCCTCTGGAAGCCGAGGCCACCCGGCGCACCAAGCGCCAAAGCTGAGCCGCATCCCGAGTCGGAACTCCCTCGAAACCCGGCCCGCCCGACCCCCGTAGGTGATCCGACGGCGGGACCGGCGGCGACCCAGGGACGGAGGTGGTGGGATGACGGGCTTCTTCAAGGATCTGCGCTACGCGGCGCGCTCGCTCCGGAAGGATCCCGGCCTTTCGGGCATCGCGGTGCTGGCGCTGGCCCTGGGGATCGGGCTCACCGCCGTCATGTTCAGCATCGTCTACTCGGCCCTCCTCCGGGGCCTCCCCTACGAGGACGGCGAGCGCATCGTCCACGTCTTCCGGGTGAACCCCGAAGACGGCGACCTCAACAGCCTCCCCATCCACGACTACCAGGCGCTGCGGGACGAGCAGAACGCCTTCACCGGGCTCGCCGCCTACTACACCGGCACGGTGAACCTCCGAGGCTCGGAGCGGGCCGTCCGGCTGGACGGCGCCTTCATGACCCATCAGAGCTTCGACCTCCTGGGAATCCAGCCCGTCCTGGGACGGGAGTTCGGCCCGGACGACGACCAACCCGACGCTCCGCTCACCGTGGTCCTGGGCTACGAGTTGTGGGAATCCCAGTACGACGCCGATCGCGACGTCCTGGGACGTACCGTGGTGGTGAACGGGGAGCAGGCGGAGATCATCGGGGTCATGCCCGAGGAGTTCGCCTTCCCGGTGGTCCAGGAGATCTGGTTGCCCCTCCGCGCCGATGCTCTGTCCGTCCCGTGGGGGGAGGGTCGATGGCACACGGTCCTCGGGAAGCTCGAGGGTGACCGGACCCGGGAGGAGGCCGCCGCCCAGCTCAACGTCGTGGCCCGGCGCCTGGAGGCGGAGCACCCGGAGACGAATGAGAACATGAGCCTCACCGTGCGCCCCTTCACCGAGGCGGCCATCGGCGACGAGGCGTCGGCGATGCTCCTCACCATGCTCCTCACGGTGAGCCTGGTGCTCTTCATCGCCTGCCTCAACGTGGCCAACCTCCTCCTGGCCCGGGCCTCCGTCCGGACCCGCGAGGTGGCCATCCGCACCGCCATGGGCGCCCATCGGTGGCGGGTCATGAGCGTGATGATCGCCGAGGCGCTCACGCTGGCCCTCGCCGGCGCCGTGGTGGGGACCGGCATCGCCTGGGTGGGCATCGAGTGGTTCAGCGCCGCAGTGGCCTCGACCCAGCCGCCCTTCTGGCTGGTCTTCAAGCTGGACGGACCCATCCTGGGCTTCATCATCGCCGTCACGGGGCTGGCGGCGGTGGTGGCCGGCGCAGTCCCGGCGTGGAAGGCCACCGGGGCCTCCGTCTCCGAGGTCCTGAAGGACGAGTCCCGGGGCTCCTCCGGGCTCCAGATCGGTCGCCTCAGCCGGGCCCTGGTGGTGGGCGAGCTGGCCCTCTCGGTGGGGCTCCTGGTGGCCGCCGGCCTCATGGTGAAGAGCGTGACGACGCTGGCCTCCTTCGACTACGGCTTCGACACCGAGGAGCTCTTCACGGCTCGTCTGGGCGTCTTCGAGTCCGAATACCCGGACTCGCTGGACCGCATCCAGTTCTTCCAGGAGGTGCGCGACGAGATCCAGGCCCTCCCGGAGGTGCGCGCCGCCAGCCTCGCCACGGCCCTCCCCGCCACGGGGTCGGGTGGCACGCGTCTGGCGCTGGACGGCCGTCCGTACGAGGAGAACCGGGACATGCCCATCGCCCGTCAGGCCGTGGTGGATCCGACCTACTTCCGGGTCCTCGGAGTGGAGCCTCTCCTGGGCCGGACCTTCGAAGCTGGCGACGACGGCGACGGGCTCCCGGTGGCGCTGGTGAACGAGAGCTTCGCCCGGAGCCACTACCCCGACGCGTCGCCCCTGGGCGCCCGCGTCCGACTCGGCGGCGCCGACTCCGAGCTCCCCTGGCGCACCGTCGTGGGCGTGGTGCCGGACCTCTACATGCAGGGGGTGGGCAACCCAGGAGAGCCGGAGGACGGGCTCTACATCCCCCTGGCCCAGGCCGACGGCCGCTTCATCAGCATCCTGGCCCGGGGGAACGGGCCGTCCATGTCCCTCACCGTGCCGGTCCGCGACGCGGTGGCCCGGGTGGACGCCGACGTGCCCCTCTACTGGGTGGGCTCCCTCCAGTCCCGCATCGACGAGTCCTCCTGGTTCTACCGGATCTTCGGGACCCTCTTCATGGCCTTCGGTGTGGCGGCGCTCTTCCTCGCCGCCGTGGGTCTCTACGGGGTCATGTCCTTCAGCGTGAGCCGGCGCACCCCCGAGGTGGGGATCCGCATGGCGCTGGGCGCCGAGGGCGGGCAGGTCCTGGGGCTCATCCTCCGGCAGGGAATGGCCCAGGTGGCGCTGGGGATCACCCTGGGACTGGTCCTGGCCTTCTTCCTCTCCCGGGCGTTGGGGCTCCTGCTCTTCCAGGTAAGTCCCAACGACCCCACCGTCTTCGGGGCCATCGTGGTCCTCCTGGGGCTCACCGGGCTCCTGGCGTCGGTGATCCCGGCACGCCGGGCTACCCGGGTGGACCCGATGGTGGCGCTGCGCTCCGAGTGACGGTGGCCGGCAGATCCGTCCCCGCCGCCTCCGCCTCGCCCACCCACCGCCAGGGCCCGGCCAGGAGCTTCCGAACGTCCTCCGCCAGGAGGAGCTCCATGTCGTCGGGGTGGAGGGAGATCCGGACCGGTCGACCCGACGCCCGACCCCAGGCCAGGGCCAGCCGGTTCGTCACCCGGAGGGCCCGTCGGCGGACCGCGGTGTCGGCCTCGAAGCCCACCAGAGGAAGGCGCCGGAGCCGCCCGGTGGCGGCCTCCACCAGCCCGGTGAGGGTCTCGTACCACCGGAAGGGAAGCCCGGGGAGATCCGAGGTTCGCAGCGCTCCCAGGGCCCACGCCGGAGGCACGTAGAGCTCCGGTTCGGGGAGGTCGTGCCTTGCGAACCAGGCGTGGCAGTCCCGCACCCGCCGCACCAGATCCTCC
>CAKZOQ010000327.1 GCA_937136445.1 uncultured Gemmatimonadota bacterium | reverse complement strand
AGCGCGCCTCCAGGTAGGCGATTTCGCTTCCCACCTGGTCCTCCTCCCAGAGCCGTTTGCGACGCTCCCAGGTCTGGGAAGCCAGATCGGCCCGGGCCCGAGCCTGCTCCACCTGGGCCCGCAGGACCTCGGCGTTCAGCCGGACGATGGGCGCACCCTCGTCGATCCACCGCCCCTTCTCCGCCAGGACCTCGGCCACCACGCCCGCCTCCTCGGCGGAGAGCTGGACGTCCCGGTCGGCCCGCACCACGGCGGTGAGACGGATCTGCTCCACGAAGGGACGCGGCTGCACGGCGTCCACCTCCACGTTCACGACGCGGGCGAACTCCTGCCCTTCCGCATCGGAGCCCTGGGCACTCTCGGCGCTCTCCGCCGTTTCCGTGCCTCCGCAGGCGGCCAGGGCCAGCGGGGCCACCAGGGCCAGCGCCAGCATCGATCCGCGCACTCGATTCCTCATCTTCTTCGTCTCCATTCGCTGAATCCCCTTCCCCGTCCTCACGTTCACGATCCCGTCGACGGCTCGACGTCCACCAGGGGCACGAGCCCCGTGGCTTCGTCCAGCCGGGCCCGGGCCACCAGGTAGTCGTAGACCGCCTGGGCGTAGTTGAACTCACTCTGTCGCAGCGCCACCTCGGCATCCGTCAGCTCCAACTGGCTACCGAGACCCTCCCGGAACTGCGCTCGGGCGATCTCGAAGCCACGCTGCGCCTGCTGCACGGCGAGCTGCTGTCCCTCGGCGCGGAGCCCCGCCTCGTCCGCGTTGTCCACCAGCGTCCGCACCTGGCTGCGGGCCTGGTCCAGAGCCAGACGGGTCTGGGCCTCGGCCTGGCGCAGCACGGCTCGGCGTTGATCCACCCGGGCGTCGCGCTGGAACCCCTGGAAGAGAGGCAGACTCACCTGGATGCCCACGTTGCGGGAGTAGGCCCGCTGCCCGTCCCCCCGGGCGAAGAAGTTGGGACTCCCGTTGTCCTGCGCCGAGATCAGGTAGGTGCCGAAGAGGCTGATCCTGGGCAGGTATTCCACCTGCTCCACCCGCATCTCGGTGTGGCGGAGGGACTCGGTGAGTTCGAACTGCCGCAGGTCCGACCGCCGACTCATGGCCTCTTCCAGCGCCCGCTCCAGGAGTACGTCCCGAGGGGCCTGGAAGCCCACCAGCGACAGCAGCGCCCGATTCTCCGCCGAGTTGGCAGAGGGGTCGGAGAGATCCAGGGTCGCCAGCGAACCCTCCACCGCCAGGGTCTCGGTCTCCGGGATGTCGAGCTCCACCTCCAACTGCCGGCGGGCCTGCCGCACCCCGTTCTCCGCCTGACGGAGGGCGGGCCGGAGGTTCGCCAGCTCCACCTCCAGGCGGAGGACGTCGTAGTCGGAGGTCAGCCCGGCATCGTTCAGCGCCTGGGTCTCCTTCAGCGACTCCTCCACCCGCGCCACCGACCGTCCCGTGAGCCGTGCCTGTTCCTGCGCGAGAAGGAGATCGTAGTAGGCGGAACGCACCCGGGTGATCACGGCCTGCGCGGTGCCTCGGAAGACCTCTTCCTGGAGATTTTCAAAGCGCCCGGCGGCTCCTACGCCCAGGAAGGCGGAGGCCGCGAAGAGCGGCTGCTCCACCGAGATCGTGGTGGACCACTGGTTGTCCGCCCCGAACTGGACCGGAATGTAGTCGTCGGGCCCGGCCTCCGGGTTGAAGATCACCGCCGGAAGGAAGTTCACGGACGGGGAGACATTCCGCGTGTAGGAAGCGCTGAAGTCCACCGTCGGGTAGACGTTGCCCCAGGCTTCCGAGACGCGCTCACCGGCCTCCTCCAGCCCCAGGCGGGCCGTGCGCACCTCCCGATTCTCGTCCAGAGCCTGCCGGAGGACCTCCTCGAGCCCCAGCACCACCGTCGCTTCCTGCGCTTGCCCGGACACCTCGCCCGGGCCGAGCGCCATCGCCCCCACAAGGGACAGCGCCGCCAGGGCGCTGCCCACCGTCGTCATCTCCACACGTCCTCTCCGTCCAAGGGTCCTCATGCCACACCCTGCTCCCATTCCCGTTGCTGCTCGGCTGCCGGGGTCGGTTCCCCGTCGGCGGTCTCTCCGCAGCACCGCTCACGGATCTGCCGGGCGAAGGATTCGGTCGCCATGCCGCACCACATCCGGGTGCTGGAGGCCGCCAGAGCGGCCTGGAACCCCTCTTCGTCTACGCCCAGATGCCCGTTCTGATAGAGGCTGATGAAGCCGTGGCTGTGCGCCCACAGCGTCATGGCTACCTCGTCGGGGTCGTCTTCCTTCAAGAGCCCGGCGTCCATGCACTCCCGGAGCCGGTCGACCCAGAATTGGTGAACTGCGGCCCCCTGGTCCTCGATGTCCTCCGGGAAGGACTCGATCCCGAGCTGGTCCGGGAGGAGAAAGACCATCTGATACCATCGGGGGTGCTGGAGCGCGAACTGGAGGTAGCCCTCCCCCGCCCGCCTCATGCGCTCCTCCGGGGTCCGTCCCTCGAGCGCCTGATAGAGGAAGGACGAGAACTCCCGGTAGGCCTCGCGCACCACGTCCAGCACCACCTCTTCGCGGCCTTCGTAGTACCGGTAGAGGGCGGGTGCCGTGACGCCGACCTGGCGGGCGAGCTTTCGCATGGAAAACCCTTCCAGTCCGTCCTCCAGATAGAGGTCGCAGGCGCAGCCGAGGATGTGGTTTCGTTGATCACTCATGGTGAACACTGTAAACAAAGCGGTTGGAACCCTCAATACCTTCGGCCCTACGGGGCGTAACGGTGTTAAGTTCCAAAGGGTGCTTGCACGGCGACAGAGGCGTCACATCCACGGGCGGCCCGGAACGAGAACCGGCCCGATCCCCCCTACGAGGGACCGGGCCGGTAGGCTTCAGGAGGGGCGGGCTCAGGAGACGGGCGGCTCTCCGAACCAGTCCCCGCGCTGCACCGCCACCCGACCGTCGCTCACCACCATGAGCACGTCCTGGACCACGCCGATGTCTTCCAACGGATTCCGCTCCAGGACGATGAAGTCCGCCTCCATACCCGGGGCGAGGTGCCCGGTGTGGTCATCCACACCGAGGAGCTCGGCGGCGGTGGTGGTGGCGGCGCGGAGGGCCTCCAGCGGGCTCATCCCGACCCGCTCCAGCTCCAGGAGCTCGTGGGCGAGGGTGGTGGTGGAGTTGGGGCCGTAGCCGGTGTCGGTGGCGGCGACGATGGGCACGCCCAGGCGATGGGCCGCGGCGGCGGTCTCCAGGATCCGGGGCAGCATGTGCCGACCCCGGATGTTGAGGACGGCGTTGTCGTAGTCCCCACCTGGGATGGTGAGGTCCCGGACGATGGCGATGGTGGGCACCAGGTAGGTCCCCCGCTCCGCCATGAGGGTCAGCGTCTCCTCGCCCAGGTAGGTCCCGTGCTCGATGCTTCTCACCCCCGCCTCCACCGCCGCACGACCGCCCTCGTCGCCATGGGCGTGGGCCGCCACGCCGACGCCCTGCGCCGACGCCTCCTCCACCATCACCGCCATCTCCTCCCGGGAGTAGAACTGCTTCCGGGGATCCGTCTCCGGGAGGCCGGCCCGCTCGGTGGCGTTGGTCTTGATGAAGTCCACGTCCCGGGAGAGGAGCGCCTGGACCATGGCCCGAATGGCCTCCTCCCCGCGGATCTCCTCCCCGTACCAGCGACCCATCTCCGGGTGATCCTGGAAGAAGGCCTCGGCAGCCGGCGGCCGGACGTGGTATCCGGCGGCGAGGACCTCCGGCGACTCCACCAGGTGGCCGGCGCGCTGAAGCTCCCGCAGCCCCACGTCGGCGTAGTGATCCGCGCCCATGCTCCGCATCGTGGTGACCCCGCTCAGGAGCGCCCGCCGGGCCTGGTCGGCAGAGGTCGCATGGACATGCCCGTCGATGAGCCCCGGGGCCAGGTACATCCCACCCACGTCCACCACCCGGGCGCCGGAGGGCACGCCGGTGGCCGGACCCTCCGTGATGCCCTCGATGCGCCCGTCGGCCACCACCACGGTCCGCCCCTCGAGGACCGTACCCTCCACCACGTCCACCACCCGCGCGTTGGTGAGGACCAGGTCCTGGGTGGCGGCGGGTGCCGGCACCGCCAGGAGCACGACGAGGAGGGCGAGGAGGTAGCGGAGGCGAGTGCGTGCGGGCATGGAAGCTCCAGGTGAGCGAGGGGTGATCGAGGCTTCGGCTATCGTACCGGGTGCAGGCGCATGAGCACCATGGTGCAGCCCACGATGACGGCGGCACCGACCCCCGTCCAGAGATCGGGCACCTCGTCGAAGAGGAGCCACCCCCACCCGGCGGCGAAGACGATCTGGAGGTAGCCCACCGACGAGGCGCGCCCCGCCCGCTCCAGTCGGAAGCCGTAGGTGATGAGGACCTGACCCACGTGGGTGGTGAGGCCCACTCCGATGAGGACGAGGAAGGTGGAGAGGGTGGGCAGCACCGGATTCCGGACCACCAGGGGCAGGGAGAAGAGGGTGCTGAGGGCGGCGAACCAGAAGACGATGAGGAGCGGCTCCTCCCCGCGGAGCCGGCGCACCGTGACGTAGGCTGCCGCCGCCAGGAAGGCCCCGGTGAGGGCGATGCCCACCGCCACCGGGTCCAGGGCGTCGGCCTCCCCGAAGAGGAAGGAGGGACGGGCCACCACCACGACGCCCAGCATGCTGCCCACCACCAGCAGCGTCTCCCGCGCCCCCAGGTGCTCGTCCAGGACCACGGCCGCGGCGAGGGCGGTGAAGACCGGGTTCATGAAGTGGAGCACCGTGGCGTCGGCCAGCGGGAGGTTCACCACCGCGTAGAAGAAGCAGCTCAGCGCGCCGAACCCCAGGATCCCGCGTAGGGCGAGAAGCACCGGAGCCGATCCCCGAAAGGAGTGGCCCTGACGCCAGAGGACGGCGCCGGCCAGGACCGCCATGACCGCCGAGCGGGCCAGGACGATCTCGAAGAGCGGCACCGACCGGCCCGCCACCTTCGCCAGCGCCGACATGGCGGAGAAGGAGAGGGCGCCCACCGCCATGACCTGGAGTCCGGGAGGGATGCCCGGGAAGGGCGCCACCACCCGCTTCCAGAGGGCGCGCGGAGGCCGGGGGGTGGAGTCGATGGGGAGGCGGCTCAGCGGCGGTCCACGGTCCGGGGGGGTGGAGACGGCCGGAGATCTCCGACCGGAGCCGCTATTCTGACGGAATCAGAGGATGCCGTCCAGATAGAGCTCCAGCCGGAAACCCCGGGGGTCCTGGAGGGCCCAGGCGCCATCCAACCGGATGAGGCCGTCCAGGATCGAGATCCCGCCACCCAGGGCCCAGAGGATGTCGTCGGCGTCCACCGAGGTCCGCTCCGGAGCGCCCCAGGCCGCGTCGCCGAAGACGCTCACCGTCCCGAAGGAGAGGTGGCGGCCCACCTCGGTCCGGGCACGAAGGTAGGTATGAGCCTCCACCGCCCTCGGTCCGTAGCCACGCAAGGTGTGGGCCCCGCCCAGGAGGAAGGCCCGCTGCGGTGGCGGATCCCCCCAGCTCGTGCCGCCACCTGCCTCCAGGCCCAGCCGGAGGCCGGAGGGGAGGGGCAGGACGAGGCGGTTCTCCAGCGAGGCCTGGGCGTAGCGCCAGTCCCCCTCGCCGCCGCGGAGCTGGAGCCTCATCCCCCCCTGCGCCAGTCGGGGGTCGCTCCCCCACCACGGACTCAGGATCAGGCGCCCCCCGTACTCCCACCCCTCCCGGGCCTGGAGGTTGGGCCGGAAGGAGCGGCCATCGGAGGTGAGGTTCCAGAGGGCGAAGTCCGTCTCCACCGCTACCGGTCGGTGGTACTCGGCCGAGGCTCGAAGCTCGAAGGTCGGGCGCTCCGCTTCCGGGGGGGCCCAGGTGAAGGCCACCCCGCTCCGTCGGAAGTAGTCTCCGTCGTCCCGCCCGAAGAGGAGGGCCGTGAGGGAGTTGCCTGGCCCCAGATGTCGCGCCCGCTCGTCCACGGCGGTGAGCTCGTGGAAGCCGCTCAGCGTGAGCCGGCGGGCCAGCGACTCCCGCACGATGTCCAGACGAGCGTTGGGCTGCAGATCCCCGACGCCCAGGCGCCCGGTGGCGGTCACGGAGAGGGGACCCAGCGGCGTCTGGGGGCGGATCTGGCCCCGCGCCCCCACCGAGAGGGCCTCAATCCGGTTGTAGCGGACCAGGTCGCTCCGCTGGAGGCCCCACCGGAAGGTCCGGGGGAGCCCCTGCACCGGGGGCGCGGGGAGCTCGCCCAGGAGATCCTCCCACTCCCGAAGCTCGTCGGCGTCCGCAAAGGCCGCGTCGGCCTCCCACACCGGAGGTGGCAGGTGGGGGCTCTCCGCCAGCCAGGTCGTGTCGTCGGGCACCAGGTAGAGCGTGGTGCGAGCATCCCCGTCCTCGTCGCTCCCGGAGCTGCGGACCGAGGGGCTGAGTCCGTACGGGACCTCCAGCCCCGCCTCCTCCTGGAGCCGACCGGCGATCCACTCCATGGCCTCGGAGCGGGTGGCGAAGTGAAGGCTGTCGGCCGTCGCGCCGGAGGCGGCTTCGGCCTCCGCGTCGGCGCGGGTCCGCACGTCCTCCACCCGGTAGCTCACCTCCAGGGTCGCCGGCGCCCGCAGGATCCCCGCCCGGGCCGTCCCTTCGGCGCGGAGGACCCGGGGCAGCCAGACGTCTCCCTCCCACCAGGAATACTCCACCGCCACCATGGAGAGGTCGAAGGTCATGGGCTGGAGGATCCCCGGGATCTGGTCCACCCCCTCCTCCTCCTCCAGGTCCCGTACGTCCCGGAGGGGGTCGAAGGTCTCCGACAGCCGATAGACGGCCCGGACCAGGGCGCCGCTCTCCGGCTCGATCCAGAGCGAGCCCACCATGCGGTGGACGTCCGCCACCACGGGAACCACCTCCAACTCCACCACCCGCACCCTCTCGCCGGAAGGGAGTGTCAGGGCGAGGGAGTCGCCGGTGGCGTAGGAGTAGCCGTCCCTCCAGATGGGCTCCAGGGGGTGTTCGAACCAGAAGTCGTCGCGCTCCGCGTCCACCTCCCCGTCGCTCTCCACCAGCCCGAGGAAGAGGCGGTCGTTGAGGGGATCGAAGGACATGTCGAAGAGGCCCAGGTGGGCCACCCCGTAGCCCTCGCCGACGGGGGTCTGCTCCCGGCCCGCCAGGACCTGGACGACGGTGGTGCCGCCCCGGGTCCAGAGGACGCGGGTGGCCCCCTCGGCCCGGTACAGCGTGCGGTCCTTGAGGGGCATGCGGAGTCCGGCGCCGAAGCGCTGACGGACCAGGGCCCGGTATTCCAGGAGCTCTTCGTCCAGGACCATCCGGTGGTCCACGGCGGCCTCCCAGAGCGCCTGGGCCCGGGCGTCCTCGAAGGGCTGCGCTCCGGCCGCGGCGGGGACGGCGAGGAGCGCAATGAGGAGGAGGAAGGTGGTCACGGTCGCTGGAAGGTCACCTCATCCACGTCCCACCATGGCACGAGGATGACCTCCCCGTCTTCCAGCGTCAGGTAGAGTCCCTTGTTCCCGTCGTCCACGTCGTTGGAGTCCTCGAGCTCCAGGACCCGGCCGTCCACGAGATGGACCTCCGAGCCCCAGGAACCCTGCCGCACCACGCGGTCGATCTGGGCGAACTCCACATCGAACTCCACGTCGTCCTGCGACCCGTCCAGCAGCTCCCAGGACCACTCCTCGTCGTTGTCCCACCGGATCCAGCCGCTGAGCTCCTCGCCTCCGTCGGTGCGCACGGTCCCGTACAGAGCCCAGCCACCGTCGAAGGTGTCGTAGGCCCCGGAGCCCGGAGCGGCGGGGTGGAAGCGGACCTGGTCGAACTCGTCCCACTGGACGGTCACCTGCCCCAGGGCCGGGTCCGAGATGGAGATGCCCCGGTTGTCGTCGTCCACGTCGTTGGAGTCCCGGAGGGTGAGCTCCTCGCCGTTGCGGAGGACCACGCGGGCGCCGGAGGAGCCGGCCCGCTCGATGGCGGCGATGCGCTCGAAGGGGATCTCCCGGTCCTGCCCGCGCTCCTCACCGTCCAGGATGTCCGAACCCAGGACCTCGTCCACGTCCCAGGCGATGAAGCCAGTAAATTCGGCTCCGCGACGGGTGGTGAGGGTGCCGTGGAGCCGGGGGCTCATGCCGTCGAGTCCCGCCGGGGGGGCCCGGAACTCCACCTCGTCCAGGTCCCGCCACCGCAGCGACACCTCGCCACGCTCCGGGTCCTGCACCACCAGGTCCCGCAGGTCGTCGCCGATGTCGGTAGAGCCTCCCTCGAGCTCGATCTCCTGGCCGGACTTGAGCTCCAGCCGGGCCCGGTCGTCTCCCGTCACGCGGAGGCGGTGGATGTGCCCGAAGCGGATGCCGGACGACATGGAGGAGGTGTAGTCGTCGTCATCGTCCCAGGAGATGCGGAGCCCCAGGATGGAGATGGAGCGGGACTCCTCACGGTTCCGAGCCCACTCCTCGTCGAGCCGTTCGGCGTCGCGGACGTTCTCCAACGGCATCTCCTTGTCGCCGTTGAGGATGTCGGCCCAGCTCCCCTCGTTCTGATCCCAGCGGAGGAAGCCCTCGTAGCTGTCCCCTCCCGCCGTCACGACCCGCCCGTAGAGCCGGTCGTCCGGTGCGTTCTGAGCTGCCAGAGGCGCCGCCACCACCAGGGTGGTCGCCAGGATCCCCATCATCCACGTCGTCCGATGCATGTCGCACTCTCGTCACCAGGAAATCGGTAGGAACATCCGGCCCTACGGCGGCCACGCGGAGGACGTTTCAACGGGACCTGTCCATGCTCGCATCCGGGTCTCCGGAGAGGGCATGTTAGACTTGAGCCATGCCGCCCCAGCCACCTTCCTTCCAACCTCGTCCCTTCCGCCCGGCCTCCTGGGCCGGGGGCCCCCACGTCCAGACGCTCCTGGCCCGGGCCTTCCGAAGCGACGACGGACCCCCCTACCGCCGGGAACGGCTGGACACGCCGGACAACGACTTCCTGGACCTGGACTGGATGCCGGAGCCGGCCCCCGGCGCCCCGGTGGCGCTGGTCCTCCACGGCCTGGAGGGAAGCGCCCGACGGCGGTACGTGCGGAACGTCTGCACCGGACTCCACGCTCGGGGCGTGTGGCCGGTGGCCCTCAACTTCCGGGCCTGCAGCGGCGAGCCCAACCGCCGGCCCCGGATGTATCACTCCGGCGCCACCGGCGACGTGGCCCACGTCCTGGAGGTCCTCCGGGACCGACACCCCGGACGGTCCATGGGCGCCATGGGCGTCTCCCTGGGCGGCAACATCCTCCTGAAGCTGCTGGGGGAGCGGGGCGAGGAGGGGCGGGAGCTCCTCCAGGCGGCGGCCGTCCTCTCGGTCCCCTACGACCTGGACGCCGGGTGCCGGCTCCTGGAGGCCGGGGGCATGGGGAGCTTCTACAGCTGGTACTTCCTCCGGTCCCTCAAGTCGAAGGTCCGGGCGAAGGCGGAGGTGCTGGAGGCGCACCTGGATCTGCGCCAGGTGGAGAACGCCCCGACCCTTCGCCAGTTCGACGATCTGGCTACCGCGCCCCTCCACGGATTCGAGAGCGCCGAGGAGTACTACCGCCTCTGCAGCAGCTCCCGCTTCCTCGACGCCGTGCGGGTCCCGACCCTCCTGGTCCACAGCCTGGACGACCCCTTCCTGCCCCGGGACGCCATCCCGCGGGCGCGCATGGACGCGAACCCCTGGCTCCAGCCCCTGGTCACCGAGCGCGGGGGCCACGTCGGGTTCATGGAGGGACCCCCCTGGTCGCCACGGTTCTGGGCGGACGAGGAGATCACCCGCTTCCTGTCGGACACTCTTCGTGCCGAGGTGCGCCAGGACGTTTCCAGCTCGTCCGAGCCCGGCGGGGGGCGCTAGCCCGAAGGTGCAGCTGGTGCTCACCGGCAGTCAGCCGGAGAGCTGCTCCCGGAAGAAGGCGCGGGCGTGCCAGCTCTCCCGGGCCGGTCGCTCCAGCGCGCCGGCCCGCGCCTCTGCCACCCGTGTGAGGGTGGTGTCCACCACGGCGGTCTCGGGGTCCACCTCGCCAGCGGCTGCCAGCTCCTTGAATCGCGCCCGGGACACTGCGGCGATCTCCTCGCCGTCGCGATACCATACGGGCCCTCGCTCGATGAGGGTCACGCCCATCCGGGGACCCAACAGACCCATGCGGCGCTGGAGGGTGTCGATGGAGCAGCCGGAGGCGCCGGCGGCCTTCTCGTCCACCGCCACCAGGAGGAAGCGATCCTCCCAGAGGCTCCGACCGCACCGGAG
>CAKZOQ010000326.1 GCA_937136445.1 uncultured Gemmatimonadota bacterium | reverse complement strand
ACCGAACGACGGGAGTTGGGCGGGCCGGTGCTGGAGCGGGCGGTGACGCTGAAGGTTACGCGCCTGGTGACCTTCTAGGGTCGCTCGACCCCTGCCTACGGCGACCCCGATCCCGCCACCCACGCCTCCATCCGGGTCCGGAGCGCCTGCGGGTCGTCCGCGCCGATGCCCAGGGTGCGCACCTCCTTGGTGATGCCCATCGGCCCCCGAACGGGAAGGGGCTCCCGTAGCTCCACCCAGAAGTCGGGGCTGCCCGACAGGACCAGGTGAAGGGCGTCCTCGTCGTCGGGGCGGTGGGACCGGATGTCTGCCACGGCGGTCCAGGGAATCCACGCCCTCCACCGGAGCCCCACCGGGACACGAAGACCGACGTCGTGGACGGTGGGCGGGTGCCAGCGGGCGGCGTGGTAGTCGGCCACCAGCCACACCGCCGAGTAGACGCTGAGGAGGGTGGCTGCCCAGGCCGCCCAGGGCCATCGCTCCTGGAGGAAGAGGTGCACCGCCAGCGTCTCTGCCAGCAGCACCATCATCAGGGCCCCCAGGATGGCGGGGTAGGCGCCTCGGGTGTGCAGCGGATACGCCTCCCCACCACGGCTCCCGTGCGGTGGGTGGCCCCACCCGGCGGTAGCGTACCACAGGGTGGAACGGCGCTCGGGATCGACGGGCGCCGGGGCGTGTCCGCCCACTACCCGACCACGGGTCGGCCCAGGAGGAGGATCCCGGTGGCCACCAGCCCCAGCGAGACGCCGACGCCGACCATGTAGGGAACCACCGTGCGTTCCTCCTCCGGCCGACGGCGCATGACCGTCGGCACGATCCACCCCGTGGCCAGGGCGAAGAGCATGGTGACGATATGGAGCCCCACCGCCGGATAGAAGCGGCCGGAGAAGAGGACGGCGACGCCCAGGAAGACGTTGAGGGCCAGGAGGAGGCGGTACGTCGCCGCCAGGTTGTACAGCCGTTGGTCGTGGGGCCTGCCCCCGGCGAGGAGACGAATCCCCCACACCAGGGTGGCGAGGCCCGCCAGAAGGACCAGGTAGCGGAGTCCGGAGTGGGCGTGGACGACCATCTGCGACTACCGGGCTCCGGCGAAGTAGCGTGCCACCGCCCGGGACGTCTCCACCTGACCGGCCCCCTGGAGGTTGGTGAGGATGGAGACCACCACCCCGTCGTCGGGCCAGATGAGGAGGATGGTGGTGCCACCCACCGCCCCTCCGGTGTGCCAGATCTGCCGGCGGCCCTCCTCTTCGGCGCTCCGCCAGCCGATGGCGTAGCCCTGGAGCTCTCCGTCGGTGGTGCGCTGGGGCCTCCAGAACTCCTCCACGGTGGCGGGTGCCAGGAAGTCCGGGTCGAGCCAGGCCTGGCCGTAGGTCACCAGGTCCCGGGCGGTAGAGAGGTAGCCGCCCCCCGCCCACTTGTTGCTGTTGTCCACCCAGGGCGCGTTCAGGAGGACGCCGTCGTCCGCCTCCACGTACGGGCGGGCCCGACCGGGGATGATGCTGTCCGCGTGCTCCGCCACCGTCTCGTGCATGCGGAGGGGCTCCAGGACCCGACTGCGCATGGAGGCGAGGAAGGGCCGACCGTCGGCGCGGGCCACCACCGCGCTCACCAGATTCCAGCCGTAGGTGCTGTAGCTGTAGTCGCTCCCCGGTTCGAAGACGAGGGTGTCCGCCGCGAAGATGTCCAGCGCCTCGATGACGTCCGCGTACGGGGCCCGGTTGAGGAACTCCTCGCCCCGGTAGTGGCGGATGCCGGCCAGGTGCCCGCCCAGGAGGCGGGTGGTCACCACACCCCGCTTCTCCGGAAACTCGGGGACATGGTCCTGGACGGGCGCGTCCAGCTCCAGGCGGCCCTCTTCGTGGAGTTG
>CAKZOQ010000325.1 GCA_937136445.1 uncultured Gemmatimonadota bacterium | reverse complement strand
CCGTGACCTACCAGGAGCCCGGGGGCGAGCACTGGGGGAACCTCCGCCGCTTCCGCCAGCTCCTCCTGGTGGGGGACGGCAGCGAGGCCTGGATGCAGGAGGCGCTGGACGAGGCCCGGGATTCGGTGTCAGGTCCGGGCCTCTACCGCGCGTACGACGTCTGGAGTAGGGGCCAGCAGGCCACCATCGTCCTGGCCGAAGCGGGTCAGGAGGCGGCGGCCCTCCGGACCCACCTGGGCGCGGTGAACGAGACGCTGGACGAGCAGTACCGGGGGTGGGCCACCAACCGGATGTTCCTCTCCGGACGCGATTCGACGCTCGCCGACTCCCTCGCGTCGTCGGCGGGCTTCCAGCTCCTGCTGCCCCAGGTCTACCGCTGGCAGCAGCGGGACTCGGTCTACGTCTTCCGCAACGACAACCCGGACCCCTCGGAGCTCATCCGACAGATCGCCGTGAGCTGGAGGAGCCCCATCCCCCCGGACATGCAGCCGGAGGGGCTCCTGGAGTGGCGTGCCGAGGTCTCGGAAGCCGTGAACAACCCCCAGACCGTGAACCTGGAGAGCGCCGCCGCCGGACCCTTCGAGTATCGGGGCCAGCCGGCCTACGAGGTCCAGGCGGTCTGGGAGAACCCCCCGGAAGCCAACTGGCCCGCTGCCGGCCCCTTCATCATGCGCTCCGTCATCTGCCCCCAGCAGAACCGGATGTACCTCCTGGACGCCTGGCTCTACGCCCCGGGGCGGGAGAAGTACGAATACATGATCCAGCTCGAGACCATCCTGGACTCCTTCCGCTGCGGCCGGAGCTGACGCCGAAGACCCTGCGGCGGAGGGGCCCTCCAGCCCCCCACCGCCGGAAACATATGGCGCGGATCGGCGGGATCCCGCGTCCCGCTGCGGACTCTTCCGGACGCCGGTTGAGGTGGGCCGTCCGGGCCCACTACAATGCCTCTCTGCCGCTGTCCCGCCGCCTTCTGATCCGTCCCCCTCCGTGAGCTTCGTCCACCTCCACACGCACTCCGAGTTCTCCCTCCTGGACGGCGCCAACCGCATCGGCGACCTGGTGCGGCGGGCCAAGGAGTTCGAGATGCCGGGGCTGGCCCTCACGGACCACGGCTGCATGTTCGGCGCCTGGTCCTTCCACAAGAAGGCGAAGGCCGAGGGGATCCAGCCCATCATCGGGATGGAGGCGTACGTGGCGCCCGGCGCCCGCACCGATCGGTCCCGATCCGGCCGCGGGGAGCGAGCGTACTACCACCTGGTGCTCCTGGCCCGGGACCGGCAAGGCTACCGGAACCTCACCAAGCTCTCCTCCATCGGCTACACGGAGGGCTTCTACCACAAGCCCCGGGTGGACCGCGAGGTGCTGGCGAAGTACTCCGAGGGGATCATCGTCTCCAGCGCCTGCCTGGCCGGCGAGGTGGCGCGGAACCTCATGGCCGACGACTGGGACGGTGCCCGGGAGGCCGCCTCCTGGTACGCCAACACCTTCGACCAGCGCTACTACCTGGAGGTCCAGGCCCATGACTCCCAGGGCCAGCACGAGCTGAACCGGAAGATCTTCACCCTGGGCGACGAGCTGGGCCTCCCGGTGGTGGCCACCAACGACGCCCACTTCCTCCAGGAAGAGGACCACGAAGCCCACGACGTCCTCCTCTGCATCGGCCTCGGCAAGGACTACGAGGACGAGAACCGGATGCGCTACGACGAGGGGCTCTACTTCAAGAGCGCCCCGGAGATCGCCCAGCGCTTCCCGGACCGCCCGGACGTCCTCGAGAACACGCTGGCCATCGCCGACCAGGTGGATCTGGTCTTCGAGCAGAAGTACTACCTCCCGGAGTACCCGCTCCCCGAAGGGTTCCGACCGGAGGACGCGGAAGCGAAGCCGCACGACGCCGCCACCGGCGACGGACCGGACGCCCTCGAGGCCGACGCCGAGCAGGTCGCTCCCGTCGACGACGCGCGGAAGGCCGCCGAGAACGCCTATCTGGAGCACCTCACCCTGGAGGGCGCCCGGGAGCGCTACGGCGACCCCCTCCCCGACGAGGTCCGCTCCCGCATGGAGTACGAGCTCGGCGTCATCAAGGGCACCGGGTACGCCGGCTACTTCCTCATCACCCAGGACTTCATCCGGTGGGCCAGGGAGGCGGGCATCCCCGTCGGGCCGGGCCGGGGCTCCGCCGCCGGCTCCCTCGTGGCCTACGCGCTGGGCATCACCAACCTGGACCCGCTGGACCAGGACCTGCTCTTCGAGCGGTTCCTGAACCCCGAGCGGGTGAGCATGCCCGACATCGACATCGACTTCTGCTACGAGCGACGGGGCGAGGTCATCGAGTACACCCGGGAGAAGTACGGGAAGGACGCCGTCGGCCAGATCATCACCTTCGGGACCATGAAGTCCCGTGCAGTGATCCGGGACGTGGGCCGTACCCTGGGCTTCGAGCCCTCGGAGACCGACCGCATCGCCAAGCTCATCCCGAACCAGCCGGGACAGAGCTTCACCGTGGAGGAGGCGGTGGAGGGCCTCGCGGAGGTCCGAAAGCTCTACCAGCAGGACGAACGGCATCAGCGCCTCTTCGACTACTCCATGACGCTGGAGGGACTCAGCCGCCACGCCTCGGTCCACGCCGCCGGGGTGGTCATCGCTCCGGGCCCGCTGGACGAATACGTGCCGGTCTGCGTCCAATCCGGAAAGAACGGCGACGACGAGGATGCCATGGTCGTCACCCAGTACGACATGAACTGCCTGGAAGAGGCAGGCATGCTCAAGATGGACTTCCTGGGGCTCAAGACCCTCACCGTCATCCACGACGCGGTGGACATGGTGCGGGCGCGGCACGGGGCGCTGAAGCACCCGGAGACCGGGGAGAGCTACCCGGACATGGACGCGGTGCCGCGGAACGACCCGGCGGTCTACCGGATGCTGGCCAAGGGCGGCACCTCCGGGATCTTCCAGTTCGAGTCCAGCCTGGCCAACGACAAGCTCCGGTCCATGAAGTGCGACCGCTTCGACGACCTGGTGGCCACCAACGCCCTCATCCGACCCGGGCCCCTGGATTCGGGGATGACCGACGTCTACATCCGTCGGAAGCTCGGCCGGGAGGAGGTCACCTACCCCCACCCGGACCTGGAGGCGGTCCTCGAGCCCACCTACGGCATCATCGTCTACCAGGAACAGGTGATGCGCATCGCCAACGTCCTGGCGGACTTCAGCCTGGGCGAAGCGGACGTCCTCCGGAAGGCGGTGGGCAAGAAGAAGGCCAAGCTCATCCGTCAGGAGCTGGGGACGTTCGTGAAGCGCGCCACCGAGCGCGGCGTGGACGAAGGTACCGCCCAGGATCTGGCTGAGCAGATCGAGACCTTCGGCCGGTACGGCTTCAACAAGTCCCACTCCGCCGCCTACTCCCTCCTCTCCTACCACACCGCCTGGCTCAAGGCCCACTACCCGGCGGAGTTCATGGCGGCGCTCCTCTCGTCGGTGCTGGACAAGACCGACGACGTGGTGAAGTACATCGGCGAGTGCCGGGACCTGCCCCGCTACGTGCCCCACCTGGAGGAGGAGGTGGAGGTCCTCCCCCCGGACGTGAACGAGTCCGGGTGGAAGTTCACCGTCACCCCGGAGCAGAAGATCCGCTTCGGGCTCGGCGCGGTGCGGGGAGTGGGATCGGCCGCGGTGCAGTCGGTCCTGGAGGCGCGGGAGTCCGGTCCCTTCGAGTCGCTCTTCGACTTCCTGGAGCGCATCGACATCCGGGCCATGAACAAGCGGGCCTGCGAAGCCCTCATCGCCGCCGGTGCGCTGGACGCCTTCGGACGCCGCGCAGCCCTCCTGGCGGGACTCGACACGGCGTACGGCGAGGTCCAGGCCCGGCAGGCGGAGCAGGAGGCGGGTCAGGAGAGCCTCTTCGGGGGCGGCTCCGCCCTCCCCCGCACCGATCCGCCGCTGCCCAACGTCCCCGAATGGGAGGAGGCCGACCGGCTGGCGCGGGAGAAGGAGGCCCTGGGCTTCTTCATCAGCGGGCACCCTCTGGACCGCTTCCGCGAGGTCGTGCGGGCCTTCGCGCCGGTGACCTCCCAGACCCTCTCCGAGCGCCCCGGCGAAGCGGTGGAGCTGGCCTGCGTCGTCACCCAGGTCTCCCGTCAGATCTCCCGGAAGGACAACACGGAGTGGGGGAAGGTCACCGTGGAGGACTTCCAGGGGACGGCGACGGTGCTGGGCTTCCGCGAGACCTGGCAGGAGTACAAGGACGTCCTGGCGCAGGACGCCGTGGTCCTCATCCGGGGCAAGGTGAGCGGCCGGGAGCGCGACGAGGACGACCCGCCCCTCTTCCTGGACGAGGCGGTGCCGCTGGAGACCCTCGCCTCCGACGGCTCGCTGGCCGTGCATGTGGAGCTGGAGCCCGGGTCCCCCGTGCCCACCTCGGCCTTCCAGGAAGCCGCCGAGCTCCTGGAGGCCCACCCCGGCGACGCGCCGGTCTTCCTCCGCGTCGGCTCGGACAACGGAGAGTCCGCCCCGCGCCTGCGGTCCCGCACCCTCCGCATCACCCCGGACCAGGAGGCCATGGAGGGCTTGCAGAAGCTCTTCGGCCCCGGCAACGTCCGGCTGGCCCGAACCTACGTACCCCCCACGGCTCCGCCGCCCCCCCACTGGGCCCAGAACGGGGGGTGATCCCTGGCCCTCAGGTCGGGGATCTCCACGCCCTCCACGGCCC
>CAKZOQ010000324.1 GCA_937136445.1 uncultured Gemmatimonadota bacterium | reverse complement strand
CTCCGGTCCGGGCGGACGGTTCTTCGGGTGGGCCATCAGGACCTGCTGGCCCTTCCCACCGACTCGGCCACCGACTCGGCCCCGGAGTCCGACCCCCCGGAGTCGCCCCGCCGGGAGTCCGTGGTGTGAGGCCCTCTCCTCGTCTCGCCTTCGGCCTCCGGGCTGCCGGGAGCCTCCTCCTCCTGGCGCTGGTGGCCTGGTGGCTGGACCTCTCGGAGGTGGCGGCCCGCCTCCAGGGCCTCGACGTCCGTTGGGTGGCGGCGGCGCTGGGCATCTCCGTCCTGCAGGTGGCGGCGTCGGCCTGGCGCTGGCGCTACACCGCTCGGCGCCTGGGGATCGAGCTGCCGGCGGGCGCGGCCTTCCAGGAGTACTACCTGGCCACCTTCCTGAACCAGGTCCTTCCGGGCGGGGTCCTCGGCGACGTCTCCCGCGCATGGCGACATCACCGGAGTCGTCCGGGGGCCGAGGCCGGGCCGGTGGTGCGTGCGGTGCTCCTGGAACGGGGCTCTGGCCAGGTGGTCATGGTGGCCGTGGCGGCCCTGTCCTTCCTGATGCTGCCGCTGGCGACGCTCCCGGATTCGGGGCTGTGGGTGCGGAGTCCGGGCGTGCGGGCCGCGCTGCGGGTCGGGTTCGCGGCGGTGGGGGCGGGCCTGGTGGGGCTCCTCGTCCGACGACGGGAGGCGAGGGAGGGCGGATGGTCCGCCGCCTTCCGGGCGGATCTCCACGAAGGACTGCTGGCTCCAGAGGCGCTGGCCGTCCAGCTCCCGACCTCCGCCTTCGTCGTCGGCAGCTACCTGGCCATGTATCTGGCCGCTGCTCGGGCGGTGGGCGCCCAGGAACCCCTTGGGCTGCTCCTCCCGCTGGTGGCGCCCGTCCTTCTCGCCATGCTCCTCCCGCTGACCGTGGCGGGGTGGGGGGCCCGGGAGGGCGCCGCCGCCGCCGTCTGGACGTCGGTGGGGCTCTCCGGCGCCGAGGGGGTGGCCATCTCGGTGGTCTACGGTCTCTTGGTCCTCGTCTCGAGCCTGCCTGGAGCCTGGGTCCTCCTCCAGGCATTGGCAGGGACCGGAGCTGTCCCGGGAGACGCCTCAGGCGCCGACCCCACCGGGACTCAGCTCGAGGTCGAAGAGCACGTCCGAGCCCAGGTGGACGGTGCGGCACGGGGGGCGTAGGGCCTCGTCCAGCGTCTCGATGGGCGGGAGGTCCAGCGATGGCCGCCCGGAGCCGATGAGGAGGGGTGCCACGGTGACGTGAAGGCGGTCCAGCGCTCCGGCCTCCAAGAAGCGGGAGACGGTGAAGCCTCCACCTTCCACGAGGACCCGCTCCAGGCCGCGGCCCGCCAGCGCCTCCACCAGCGCCGCCGGGTCGATGCGGGGCCCTCCCTCCGACGGCACCGTCGGAAGAGGCACCACCTCCACTCCCTCCGGCGCCTCCACCCCCGTCCCCTCCGCCCGCACCACCAGCGTCCGGCCGGCTCCGTCCTGGAAGAGCCTGCGCTCCGGCGGGAGGCGATCGCGTGGGTCCAGCACCACCGGCACCGGGTCATCCCCCGCCACCTCCCGCACCGTCAGACGGGGGTCGTCGGAGGCCACCGTGCCCGCCCCCACCACCACCGCGTCCGCCAGGGCCCGGAGACGATGCAGTCGGCGGATGTCCTCCGGCCCGGTCACGTAGTGGGAGTGGCCGGACTCGGTGGCGATGCGCCCGTCGAGGCTCTGCCCGAGCTGACCCACCACCCAGCGTGGCGCCCGCCGGAGGGGCAGAAAGAGGTCGAGGACCCCCTCGGCCGCCGAACCTACCTCGCCGGACCAGGACCAGCCACCGTCCCGGTCCACCTCGAGCACCCCTCCGTCGCGCCGCCGTGGAAGCTGCACGGGATCCTCGCCCGGACCCACCTCCACGAGGAGCGACCAGGCGTCCTCCTCGCTCAGCGCCCCGGCTCGGCTCACGCCAGCCGCTCCAGCGGGAAGGCCGCCGTGTCCCGCACCACCGAGGCGAGGGAGGCCGCATAGCCGTCCACCAGACGCCGGCCCATCTCTTCGCTGGCCAACCTGGCATCCCCCACCGTACCCCCGGGGTGGAGGTCCTCGGCCAGCCAGGCGAAGGAGGCCGCACCCTCCGGACCCAGCACCTCGGCCTCTTCGGCCATGGTGCGGCCCAGCGATGGAGCATCCTGGATCCGGTCCCGGCGGACGGCCTCCGGGTGGAGATGGAGCATCATGGCCGTCTCCACGGCGCCGCCGTGGAAGCCGTGGGTCCATTCGGCATCGGGAAGCTCCACCCCCCCGGGGCGGGGGAAGCGGAAGTAGGTCGCCTTCACCACCAACATGTCGTGCTCGTCCCGGAGGTGGAGGGCCGGTCCGTGGAGGACGTCGCGGTTCCCCCCATGGCTGTTGAAGAGGAGGAGGCGGCGGACCCCCGAGCGGGCCAGGCCGGCTCCCAGCTCCCGGATCACCCGCGCCAGCGTCTCCGGCTCCAGCGTCAGGGTCCCCGGGTGGCGCACGTGCTCCCGGCTCGTTCCCACCGCCTGCGTGGGGAGCCGGAAGACCCGCCCCACCCAGGAGAGACCCAGGAGCGCTCCGGCCCGCGCCAGAAGGCCCTCGCCCAGGAGAAGGTCGGTCCCCACCGGGAGGTGGGCGCCGTGCTGCTCCACGGCGGCCAGCGGGAGAATCACCACAGGGTCTCCTGCCACCACCTCGTCGATCTCAGGGGTGGTGAGCTCCGTCCAGGACCGGATGGTGGGGGAAGGGGTGGCGGGGGTCACGGCGTCCTCGGTGGGCTCGAGAGGGGGGGAGGCGGTGAGGCGGCGGAGCGGCGACGGGCGTAGAGGTCCCCGGAGGCCACCGAGCCCGCCCCGGCGGCGAGCCAGGCGGAGATCTCGTCGGCGTCCGCCCACTCCTCGAGGAGGTAGTGGCGGTCCTCGCCGGAGACGACGTTGTACGCGTAGCGGCCGAGGTCCTCCAGCCGATGGACGCAGCGCAGAGGCACGTCCAGGGTGCCGGCGACGAACTCCACGGAGAGGGCAGGGACGGGTCGGCTCAGGCCGGCCAGCACCTCGGCCTCGTGGCCCTCCACGTCGATCTTGCAGAAGGCCGGTTCACCGAACTCCTGGATGAGCGCGTCCAGGGTGGTGCAGGGGACCCGCTCCTCTTCGTCCCAGCGGACGTCCCGGAAGCCGGGATTGGCCTCCGTCACCCGGTCCTTCCACTCGCCGGCCACGGTGGAGACGGTGGGGTTGGTGGGGCTGACCCAGAGGGACAGGCTGCCCTCCCGGGCCCCCACCGCGGTTTGTCGCACCGTCACCCCCTTCCGCCGCCCCACCAGACGATCCAGCCAGGGGATCAGGTGGGCCTGGGGTTCGAGACTCACCACCCGGGCGCCCAGAGAATGGAAGGCGGCGGTCCGGTCGCCCAGGTGGGCCCCGACGTCGAAGACCAGGTCGCCCTCCTCGACGAAGGGTCGATAGAGGCTCCGGAGACCCCGCTGGCGTCCCGGACGCCAATAGACCACCAGCGAGCGCAGGACCCCCCACCATCGCTTCATCCGTCGCGCCGGATCGGAGGCCACATGCGGCTCAGGACGCCGTCGCCCCGGGTGAGGGCGTACTGGAGGACGGCGGCCACGTGGGCGGCGATGAGCGCCACCAGGAGGAAGGCCGTCCCGCGGTGCACCACCACGAGGATCGGCTCCAGCCCCGGCATCGGCGGAACGAGGGGCGGGATGCCCAGGGCGTCCAGAAGCTCGATGGGATAGCCGCCCGCCCGCGTTCGGAGGTACCCGCTCCCCGCCTGGACGAGGAGGAAGAGGTAGAGGCTGAGGTGCACCAAGCCAGCCACTCGTCGCTGGGACTCCGGGACCCCGGGAGGCAGCACCCGCTCCGTTCCCCCGAAGGTCCAGCGCCAGAGGAGACGGGCCAGCACCAGCACCAGCACCACGCTCCCCAAGCCCTTGTGGAGGATGAAGAGCGGGTCGGCCCACCGCTCGAAGGCCTGGGAGGTCATGGCCACACCCACCGGGACCAGGATGGCCACGGAGACCACCGTCGCCCAGTGGAAGAGGCGGGCCACCGTGCCGTAGCCGCGGTCGGGTCCTTCGGGGGAGGGCAGGTTCACGGGCTGAAGGCCTCGACGAACCAGGAGCGGAAGTCATCCATGCGGCGCAGCGGCCGCTCCGGGCTCGGGGGCGTGGTGGGAGGGAAGGCTCCCGGCTGGAAGCCCCAGGCCAGGAAGGGCCGGATGAGCTCCGGGTCCCCGCTGACGACGTGCACCGGAACCGCGCGGCTCGCCCCGTCGCCGGTGATGAGGGGCGCCGGCTGATGGTCGCCGAGGATCACGAGGAGCTCGTCGTCGCCCACGTACCGGGCCGCGTAGGATTGGGCGGCATGCACCGCGTATTCCACGGAGCGGGCGTAGTGCTCGCGCACCCGATCGGCGTCGCTCCAGAGCTCCCTCGGTGTCTCGCCGGCATCCGCCCAGTGCTCGAAGACTCGCCCGTCGCCGATCCCGTCCCAGTCGTCCAGCACCGGCAGGATCGGCGTCCAGGGGGCGTGGCTGCTGATGAGGCCGAGTTCGGCGAAGAGGGGACGACCGCCGGCCTCGGGCCGGACGCGGCGCTCCAGGAACGACCAAGTGAACTGGTCGGGCATGGTCACCCAGTTGAGCGGGGGACCCCCGTAGTCGATGCGGTCCCGGTCGTAGATGGCGTCGTAGCCCAGCATGGTCCCCTCGGGCCAGGCCAGCGTGATGGCCGGCATGATGGCCGCCGTCCGGTAGCCGGCGTGCTCGAAGTCGTCCACCAGCGTCTCGCGGTCGCTGGCCAGGAGGAGGTCGTAGCGGAGCTGATTGTCCAGCCAGAGCCCGCTGAGCATGGAGCCGTGCCCGAACCACGACTGCCCCCCCTGGCTCGGCGCCAGGAGCCGACCGGTGGCCAGGGTGAGGCCCGCCGAGTCCATCGCCGCCCCC
>CAKZOQ010000323.1 GCA_937136445.1 uncultured Gemmatimonadota bacterium | reverse complement strand
AAGAGGGGGAGGAGGAACCGGAGGAAGCCGTAGGTCCCCATCTTGAGGAGGACGGCCGCCAGAACCACCGAGCCCGGCGTCGGCGCCTCCACGTGGGCGTCGGGCAGCCAGGTGTGGAAGGGGAAGACCGGCACCTTCACGCTGAAGGCCAGGGCGAAGGCGCCGAAGAGCCAGAGCTGCTCCGTTCCGGTGAGGTTCACCAGGAGGAGGTCGGCGTAGGCGAAGGTGGGCATCCCCAGCGTCGCCTCGGCGCGGAACCACAGGTAGAGGATCCCCACCAGCATCAGGAGCGATCCGAAGGCGGTGTAGAGGAAGAACTTCACCGCCGCGTAGATCCGACGCTCGCCACCCCAGATCCCCACGATGAAGTACATGGGGACGAGGGTGAGCTCGAAGAAGACGTAGAAGAGGAGGAGGTCGGTGGCGGCGAAGACCCCCACCACGCCCGCTTCCAGGAGGAGCATGAGGGCGTAGAAGGCCTTCTCGCGTTCCTGGATGTATTCGAAGGACCCGAGGATGGCGAGGGGGGTCGTCAGCGCCGTCAGGAGGATCATGAAGAGGCTGATCCCGTCCACCCCCAGGCTGTAGTTCACCCCCAGCGACTCGATCCAGGGGGTGGAGCTGGTCATCTGCATGGCTCCGGTGCCGGGCTCGAAGGCCCACCAGAGGCCCAGGCTCAGGACGAAGACCAGCGAGGACCAGAGGAAGGCCACGTGCTTGGCGGCGGACTCCGACACCACCATTACCAGGCCCATCCCCACCAGGGGGAGCCAGATGAGGGCGTGGAGGGCCCAATCGGAGTACGCGATGGCGTCCATCAGTGCGGTCATGATCCGTTTCCTAGAAGAAGACCGCGCCCAGGATGACCAGGACGCCGAGGGAGAGGACGAAGGCGTAGGTGTTCACGGTCCCGGTCTGGAAGAGGCTCCCGAACCAGCCGAAGCCCCGGGCCAGGTAGCCCACGGCATTCACCGCGCCGTCGATGATGCCCTGGTCGATGACCTTCCAGCAGAAGCGCGAGGCCCGCTGGATGGGCTTCACCACAGCGGCGTCGTAGAGCTCGTCCACGTACCACTTGTTGGCCAGGACCTTGGCGAATCCGGTGGGCTCGGGGTCGGCATCCGGGCTCTGCACCTCCCGTCGTCCCAGCAGCTGGCTGGTGGCCAGGACGACGGCCAGCGCCAGCGCTGTGGAGATGAGGGCCCACGCCACTTCACCCCCGCCGAAGGGCGCCGAGTGGGCCAGCTCGCCGAGCTGGAGCTCCTGGATGTGGTGGGCCTCGGCGGTGATGGGTTCGAGCCAATGGTGGAGCCATTCGCTGGACGGGAGCAGGCCACCCAGGCCCACGATGGAGGCCTGCAGCTCCTCGGGGACGTTGATCCACCCACCGACGGTGCTGAGGACCGCCAGCACCGCCAGCGGCACCCACATGATGGGTGGCGCCTCGTGGAGGTGGCCGGCCTCCTTCTCCCCCGTCCGGTTCCGGCCGTGGAAGGTCATGACCATGAGCCGGGTCATGTAGAAGGCCGTCATGAGGGCCGCCGCCAGCGCCAGGATCCAGTACAGGGTGTAGAGCCCGGGGAAGGGCGCGTTCTCGGCCCCGGCGAAGGCCGCCGTGTACCAGATGATCTCGTCCTTGGAGAAGAACCCGGCGAAGGGCCAGATCCCGGAGATGGCCAGGGTGGCCACCCACATGGTGATCCAGGTGATGGGCATGTAGGCCTTGAGCCCGCCCATGTTGCGCATGTCCTGGGGGTCGTCGTGCCGGTGGGTGGCGTGATACGCCTCGTGCATGGCGTGGATGACGGCGCCGGAGCCCAGGAAGAGGAGCGCCTTGAAGAAGGCGTGGGTCATGAGGTGGAAGACCCCGGCCGCGTAGGCCCCGACCCCCACGCCCAGGAACATGTAGCCGAGCTGGGAGACGGTGGAGTAGGCCAGGACCTTCTTGATGTCGTTCTGCTTCAGGGCGATGGTCGCCGCGAAGAGGGCCGTCAGCACCCCGATCCCCGCCACCGCCGCGCTCCCCACCGGGGAGAGGGCAAAGAGCACCGAGGACCGGGCCACCAGGTAGACGCCGGCGGTGACCATGGTGGCCGCGTGGATGAGGGCCGAGACCGGTGTGGGTCCGGCCATGGCGTCCGGCAGCCAGACATACAGGGGGATCTGGGCGCTCTTCCCCGCTGCGGCGAGCAGGAAGAAGAGGGTCACCAGCGTCACCAGCCCGCCGCCGTAGACCAGGGTGTCCGCCGCGCCGCCCATGATGGGCGCGAAGTCCAGCGTGCCGAAGGTGCGGTACAGGACGAAGATGGCCAGGAGGAAGCCCACGTCGCCGATGCGGTTGACGATGAAGGCCTTCTTGCCCGCGTCGGACTTCTCCCGGTCGGTGAACCAGAACCCGATGAGGAGGTAGCTGCACAGCCCCACGCCTTCCCACCCCACGAACATGAGGGGGTAGCTGGCGCCCATGACCAGGACCAGCATGAAGAAGACGAAGAGGTTCAGGTAGGCGAAGTACCGGGGATAGCCCGGATCGTCCTTCATGTAGCCCACGCTGAAGAGGTGGATGAGGAATCCCACCCCGGTGACGACCATCATCATCACCATGGAGAGCTGGTCGAGCTGGATGGCGGCGTCCACGGTGAAGGTCCCGGTGGCCATCCAGGTCCAGTAGTGGATCACGACGGGGTCGTGCAGCCCGGCGCCGAGCATCCCGACGAAGTTCACCAACGTCAGGACGAAGGCGAGTCCCATCACCCCCGGCCCGATCCAGGTGGGGAGGGTGTGGGTGGCCGGCCGCCCTCCACCATCCAGGTCGTAGGTCCCCCCCACCCGCGTGACCCGGGCAGCTCGGCCGGCGTGCTTCAGGGCAAGCCAGCCGTTGAGGAGGAAGCCCGCCAGCGGCAGGAGAAGGATCAGGCCCGGATAGAAGGGCATGAAGCCGGCGCCGGTGTGAGCGGCGGCCTCCTGGCCCCCCTGGAGGAGCATGGCGGTGAGGGTCAGGTCCATGCCGCTACCACTTCAGGAGGTTGAAGTTGTCCACGTTCACCGTCTCGTAGTGACGGAAGATGGAGATGATGATGGCCAGCCCCACCGCCGCCTCGGCGGCCGCCACCGTCATCACGAAGAAGACGAAGACCTGGCCCTCGATCCCCACCAGCCGCGAGAAGGCGACGAAGGCCACATTCACGGCGTTCAACTGCAGCTCGATGCAGAGGAACATGATGATGGCGTTCCGACGGACCAGGACGCCGAAGGTCCCCAGAGCAAAGAGGATGGCGCTGAGGATCAGGGCCTGCGTGATCACGAGACGTTCCTCTTGGCCAGGGCGAGGGCGCCGACGATGGCCACCAACAGCAGGATCCCGGTGATCTCGAAGGGCACCACATAGGTCGTGAAGAGCGGTTCGGCGATGGCGCCCACCGCGCCGTGCTCCCGCACCGCGGCATCGATGGCGCGGCCACCCGGCGGCACCACCCCGTCGGCGATCTGCCAGTCCCCCCCCACCTCGCGGGCGAGGATGCCGGCGAGCCCTCCCGCCACGGCGAAGGAGAGGACCGAGAAGGCGCCCCACTTCAGGTCCTGCTGGTAGTCGTGCCCCAGGTTCAGGAGCATGATGACGAACAGGAAGAGCACCATGATGGCGCCGGCGTAGACGATGACCTGGATGGCCGCCAGGAAGTGGGCCTCCAGGAGCACGAAGACGCCGGCCAGGCTCGCCAGGGAGACCACCATCATGAGGAGGCTCCCAACGGGGCTCTTGGAGAGCACCACGCCGAGCCCCCCGCCGAGGGCGGTGGCGGCGAAGATGTAGAAGAAGATCTCGACCATCTACTCGGACCGGGGGTCGGAGGGATCCCAGAGGAGCGTCGTCGGGTGTTCCTGCTCCATGAGCCGGTCCAGGTCGTAGACGAAGCGGTCCCGGGTGTACTCGGCGTTCTCGAAGTGCCGGCCCACGTGGATGGCCTCCACCGGGCAGACCTCCTGGCACATGCCGCAGAAGATGCAGCGGAACTCGTCGATCTCGTAGACGATGGGGTAGCGGTTCCCCTGGTCGTCTTCCCCACCCACCAGCCGGATGCAATTGGCCGGGCAGACGGTGGGGCAGAGGCCGCAGGCGACGCACTTGGGCCGACCGTCGGCGTGGACCTCCATGCGGTGGGTCCCGCGCCACCGCGGGTGCAGATCGGTCTGCTCCTCCGGGTACTGCTGGGTGACCTTCACCGGGTTGATCAGATGCTTGAAGGTGAGCGCCATCCCGCTGAGCGCCGCACGTAGGTACGACGTCTCCTCGGGTTCGGGGCGCTCCATGACTTTGACGGAGATGGCCATGGTGGGCTCTCGGGAGGCTGCGGGTCAGTCGCCGACGGCGCTGGGAAGCACCACCTGACCGTCTCCGGCGGGGTTGTCTCCCCGGGCGTGACGGGCCGCGTGGGCCCGCTGACGGTTCAGAGCGGCGGCCCCGGCGATGGTGTGACCGCGGTCGATGAAGAAGAGGAAGGCGAGGGTGGCCAGGCCGCTCACACCGGTGAGGACCAGACCGTAGGTGAAGCCGTAGGTCATGCCTACGGTGTCCAGAGACAGGATCGTGACCGCCATGAGCATGGCGTAGCCGAGCCCGGTGGGAAGCATGACCTTCCAACCCAGCGCCATCACCTGGTCGTACCGGAAGCGGGGAAGCGTCCAGCGGACCCAGATGTAGACCAGGAGGAAGAAGAGGGTCTTCACGCCGAAGGCGCCGAAGGTCACCAGCGTCTTCCACCAGGCGGCGTCGGCCATGAGGACGCTCCCGTCCTCGGCGAAGCCCCGGATGAGCTGGCCCTCGTGCCAGAAGGCGTTGTCCCAGGTCCCCGGAAGGTCCCAGCCGCCGAGGAAGAGGGTGGCCATGAGGGCCGAGGCCGTCACCATGTGCCCGAACTCGGCGATCATGTACTGGCTGAACTTCATGCTCGAGTACTCGGTGTGGTACCCGGTCACCAACTCGGATTCGGCCTCCGGCATGTCGAAGGGCAGCCGGTTGGACTCGGCAAAGGCCGAGATCAGGAAGAGGATGAAGGCCAGCGACAGCGGCAGGGCGAACCAGATGCCCATCTGCTGCTGCTGCCACACCATCTCCGTGAGGGTGACGTTCCCGACCAACATGAGGACGGGGATCAGCGAGAGCCCCAGTGCCACCTCGTAGCTCACCATCTGGGCCGAGGCCCGGAGGCCGCCGAGGAAGGCGTACTTGTTGTTGGAGGCCCATCCCCCCAGCACCAGGCCGTAGACACCCAGCGACGAGAGAGCCAGCACGTAGAGGATCCCGATGGGCACGTCGGCGACGATCATGTCCACCACGCCCCAGGGGGTCGCCAGCGGCGCCGCCACCGGAATCACCGCGAAGACCACCAGCGCCGGCGTGATGGTGATCATGGGCGCCAGGACGAAGAAGAGGCGGTTCGCCGTCGCCGGGAGGGTCTCCTCCTTGAGGAAGTTCTTGATCCCGTCGGCGATGGGCTGGAGCAGGCCGAAGGGACCCACTCGGTTGGGGCCGCTCCGGTCCTGGATCCAGGCCGAGATGCGCCGCTCCGCCAGGGTGGCGTAGGCCACCACCAGCATGAGGATGGTGAAGAGGCCCAGGACCTTGGCCACCATGGCCACGATCGCCGGCACTCCGCTGATGGGCTCCACCGGTCAGCCTCCCCCCGTGAGGGACACGGTCTCGTTCACGACGGCGCCGCGGGCGCCCAGGCCCTCGTACGTGAGCCCGGCGAAGGCATCCACCCGGCTGGAGAGCTGGGCGAAGGACTCAGCGGCGCTCCGGGCCGCTGGCGCTCCAGTCCGCTCGGCCAGGAGGACCCCCAGCACGAACCAGGGGGGACGGGCGGCGCCGGCGGTCTCCATGGACGGCCAGAACCGCTGCACCCGTCCGTCGCGGTTGGTGAAGGTCCCCTCCTGCTCCGCGAAGGTCGTCACCGGGAGGAGGAAATGGGCATTGGCCGGGGCGGTGCCGCCGTGGGCCCCGAGGTGGATGTAGCAGGCGGCGTTGCGGCCGAACTCCTCACCCTGGTCGTCCAGGTCGTCGCCCAGCACCAGGATGAGGCCGTCGTGGTCCGCCACCTCGTCCAGGCCCCCCGACGCGTCGTCGTCGCCCACCCGGGTCATCCCCAGGAGCTCGGCGCCGTCTGCGTTGGGCGCCAGCTCCCGCCGGCGCGCCAGGTTCGGGAAGCCCTTCAACGGACGCTCGTTCTCGACCACGCGGAGGCGGTAGAGGACGTCTTCGCCGCCCAGATCCCGGACCAGCGCCTGGAAGGCGGCCAGATCCTCGTTGGAGGCGTGGGGCGAGGCCACTGCCTTCACCCCGTGTGCGGCGGCGGTGGGAGCCCGCTCGAGGAGGGCCTTCAGCGCCTCCTTCCATCCCATGGCCCGGGTATCGCCGTCGGCGCGTACCAGGGGCGCCTCCAGGCGATGGCCGGCGTTGATCCACTCGTAGTTCATCCGCCCGTAGTCGCACATCCACCACCCGTTCACCGCCAGGTTTTCCCGGGGCTTGATGCGCTGCACCAGGTTGTCCCGGGTGTGGAGGCTCACATTGCAGCCCTGGGAGCAGGACGGGCATACCGAGTCGGTGTGATCCAGGTCCCAGGCGCGCGCTTTGTGGAGGAAGTCCTTGGAGACCAGCGCCCCCACCGGGCAGATGTCCACGATGTTGCCGTGCCAGTACGTCCCTTCGAGACCCTCTTCGAAGAAGGTGTCGATGATGGACCGATTCCCTCGCTCCACCACGGTGAGCCGGGAATCCTGCTCCACCTCGTTCATGAAGCGGACGCAGCGGGTGCACATGACGCAGCGGTCGCCGTAGAAAAGCACGTCTCCGCCGAAGTCGTCCCGTCCGAAGACCCGTTTCGGCTCCCGCGACCGCCCGTGCTCGCGACCTTCCTCGTGCACGTAGTCCTGGAGCTTGCACTCCCCGGACTGGTCGCAGATGGGGCAGTCCAGCGGGTGGTTCACCAGGTAGAACTCCAGCACACCCCGCCGCATGTCCAGCGCCAGCTCGGACTCGGTGTGCACCACCTGCCCGTCCTGGGCCTGGGTCACGCACGAGGGCATGGGCTTCGGGGCGCCCTCGACTTCCACCAGGCAGAGCCGGCACATGGCCGGAGAGGACATGCCGGGGTGGTAGCAGTAGTGGGGGACGCTCGTCCCGATCTCCTGGGCGGCCTGAAGGAGCGTTGTGCCCTTCCGCACGGACACCTCGTGCCCGTCGATGGTGAGCGTGATCTCGTTGGATTCAGCCATGCTGTCGCGTCCGAAGGCTCACAGGATGCTGGATGGAGAGGAGGTGGTAGGACGTCACGCGGCCCCGACCCGTTCGCCCCGGCGGATCAGCGCCAGGTACTCGTCCCGGAATTTCTCGATGGAGGAGACCACGGGGGCCGCCGCCGAATCCGAGAGCACACAGATCGTGGTCCCGGTCATCTGGCGGCTCATGGAGAGGAGGGTGTCCAGATCCTCCTCCGTGCCCCGTCCGTCCTCGATGCGCTGGAGGATCTTGGTCATCCAGGCCGTGCCCTCGCGACACGGGGTGCACTGCCCGCAAGATTCGTGGGCGTAGAAGGACACCATCCGCCGCACCTGCTTCACGATGTCGGTGGTCTCGTCCATGACGATGACCGAGGCGCACCCCAGCATGGAGCCCGCCTCCTGGACGCCCTCGTAGTCCAGGCTGCAGGCGGCGCACTCCTCGGCGTTCAGGAGGGGCACCGACGAACCGCCGGGGATGACCGACTTGAGCGCACGACCGTCCTTCATCCCCCCACAGACCTCCTCGATGAGCTTCATGAGGGGGAAGCCGAGGGGGAGCTCGTAGTTGCCGGGTCGCTCCACATGGCCGGACACGCAGAAGAGCTTGGTGCCGGGGCTCTTCTCGGTGCCCCACTGCCGATACCAGTCGGCTCCGTTCTTCACGATGTGGGGGACGGCCGAGAGGGTTTCCACGTTGTTCACGGTGGAGGGCATGCCGAAGGCGCCCACCGCCGCCGGGAAGGGCGGCTTCACCCGGGGCTGCCCGCGCTTACCCTCCAGCGAGTTCATGAGCCCCGTCTCCTCGCCGCAGATGTAGGCGCCGGCCCCCACGTGCACGGTGACGTGGATCGTGGTGCCCGAGCCCATGACGTCCTCGCCCACGTACCCCTTCTCGTACGCGTCCTCCAGGGCCTTCGCCAGGATCTGGGTGGTCTCGAAGAACTCCCCCCGGCAGTAGATGTAGACCTGCTCGGCGCCGATGGCGTAGGCGGCGATAAGGCAGCCCTCGAGGAGCTGATGGGGGTCCCAGCGGAGGAGCTCCCGGTCCTTGAAGGTGCCAGGCTCCGATTCGTCGGCGTTGCACAGGAGGTAGTGGGGCTTGCCCGAGTCCTTGGGCATGAAAGACCACTTCACCCCGGCGGGGAAGCCTGCGCCACCCCGACCGCGCAGCCCGGAGTCCTTCACCACGTCGATGACCCCCTGGGGGCCCACCTCCAGCGCCTTCTTCAGGGCCTCGTAGCCTCCGCGCTCCACATAGGTGTCCACGCGGCGATGACTGGGGTCGCCGAAGTGCGTGCTCAAGACCCGGACCTCCTGGTCCGAGACGTAGGGATACGCCATCTCGTCTGCTCCTCTGGGGCGGGCTCGCGGCCTAGGAGCCGCTGGCCTCGCCCGATTCCGCCTTGAGACGCTCCACGATCTTCGGGACGTCGGCGGGAGTCACGTTCTCGAAGTACCGCGAATTGATCTGGACGCAGGTGGGAAAGCCGCAGGCCGCCAGACACTCGGCCTCGATGACGGTGAACTCCCCGTCGTCGGAGGTCTCGCCCATCTCGGTGTCGGTGTAGCGAAGGAAGGCGGCCAACACCTCGTCCGCACCGCACAGGTTGCAGGAGATGTTCGTGCAGACCTGGACCAGGTGACGCCCCACCGGGCGCTTGTTGTACATGGTGTAGAAGGTGGCCACACCCCGGACGTAGGCCGGTGCCAGCTCCAGGAGCTCGGCCACCCGGTCCATGGACTCGGGGCTCACGTAGCCCCGGATCTCCTGGGCCAGACCCAACGCAGGCAACAGCGCCGCCTGCTTGGTGGGGTACTGGGTGAGGATCTTCTCGAAGCGCTCGTGATATTCGCCCTCGAAGAGCGGGACGTCCGGGTTCTTCTCCGCCAGCATGTAGGGATAGGTGGCGGAGGTGGAGGGGTGAGCTCCGGCGCGCTCCCGGTCGCCGACGAAGTCGTCGCCCCGGACCTCAGCCTCCGAGAGGTCGAACTCGCCGGTGTTTCCGGCCCATCCCGGGTTCTTGAAGGGAGCGTCGCTCATCGGTCGATCTCCCCGAGGACGATGTCCAGGCTGGCGTTGATCATGATCAGGTCGGACACCATGTGCCCCTGGGCGAGCTTGGGAAGCACCGAGAGGTTCACGAAGGAGGGCGGGCGGATGCGCCACCGCACCGGCTTGGTGCTCCCCTTCCGGGCCACGAGATACATGCCCAGCTCCCCCTTGGAGCCTTCCACCGGGAAGTAGCAATCCCCCGCCTCCGGCGCCGGGATGCCGTCGGTGATGAGCTTGAAGTGGTGGATCATGGACTCCATGTCATTCATGGCGTCCGTCTTCGAGGGGAGGGAGATGGAAGGATCGTCCACGTTGATGGGCCCGTCCGGGAGGCGGTCCAGCGCCTGCCGGAGGATCTGGACGCTCTGGTTCATCTCCTCCATGCGGACCAGATAGCGGTCGTAGCAGTCCCCCCAGGTGCCCACGGGCACCTCGAAGTCGTACGTCTCGTAGTCATAATACGGCTGGTCCTTGCGGACGTCGTACTCCACCCCCGAGGCCCGCAGGTTCGGACCGGTGAGGCCGTGGTTCAGCGCCTCCTCGCCGGAGATGACGCCGACACCCTGCGTCCGCCCGATGTGGATCCCGTTGTTGGTGAGGAGCCGATGGACCTCCTCCAGCGTCTCCGGAAAGGTGTCCAGGAACTCCAGAAGGGAGTCGGTCCACCCCTCGGGGAGGTCGGCCATCATCCCGCCCACCCGGGTCGCGGAGGTGGTGATGCGAGCGCCGGTGAGGGCCTCGTGGAGCTTGTAGATGCGCTCCCGCTCCTGGAAGGTGTAGAGGAACGGGGTGAAGGCGCCCACATCGATGGCCGTGGTTCCCAGCCAGAGGAGGTGGCCGAAGATGCGGTCCATCTCCATGAGGATGAGCCGGACCACCTTGCAGCGCTCGGTGACCTCGATGCCCATCAGCTTCTCCACGCCCATCACGTAGGCGCAGTTGTAGATGAGGGGCGCCAGGTAGTCCATGCGATCCGTGAGGGGGACCACCTGATTCCAGGTCCGGAACTCCCCGAGCTTCTCGAAGGACGAATGGAGGAAGCCGATGTGGGGCGTGACGTTCACCACCGTCTCGCCGTCCAGCTCGGCCACCAGACGCAGCACGCCGTGGGTGGCGGGGTGCTGCGGACCGATGTTGACGAGCATGTGGTCGCCGCCCAGGCTCGGCTCGGGGACGTCGAAGGGCTGGAGGGGGCTCGCGGCAGCGCGTCCATCCACCCCCATCTCGGGGTGCCGGCCCACCGCGTATTCCACCGTCTTCTCTGCCATGGGACCTCGCCTCAGGCGTCGGCGCCGGGGCCCGACTCGGGCTCGTCCGGCGCGTTGGGATCAGGGAAGTGGACCTCCTGGGGCTCCCGGCCGATGGCTCGCTCCGACGGCATGTAGAAGCGATCCACGTCCTGGGCCAGCGCCCGACGGGTCTGCTCGGCCCTGGAGAAGCGGCCCCGGAGGGGAAAATCCTTCCGGAGGGGGTGACCCTCGGCGTAGTCCTGGGGCATGAGGATGCGGCGCAGGTCCGGGTGGTCCCGGAAGGTGATCCCGAATAGGTCGTAGACCTCGCGCTCCAGCCAGTCCGCGGCGGCCCATATGGGAACCACGGAATCGATCTCCAGGGCGTCCAGCGGAAGGAGGCATTTCACGCGGAGCGCCCGGGCGTGATCCAGGGAAAAGAGCTGGTAGACGACCTGCAGCGGAGCACCATCCCCCAGGTCCACCCCGGTGACGTCCACCAGGAGCTTGTAGGCGTGCTCCGGCTCGTCGTGCAGCCAGCGGAGGATCTCCCGGTTCCGCTCCGGATCCAGGTAGACCACGTGCTGGTCCCCGGAAACGGTCTCGTGGCGGACGACGGCATCTTCGAAGGTGTCCAGGAGCGCCCGAACCGTGGGATGGGCGTCGGGATCCGCTTCCGGAAGGCCGGGCTCGTCGGGTTCCGGATCCGAGGGTCGGGGACCTTCGTCCAGGGCGTCGAGACCTGCCGACGCCTCCCCCTGCGGCCCGTCCTCGGGCTCGTTCCGCTCGGGCTCGCTCACGAGCTGGTGATGTCCGCGGCCTCGGACCCCAGCGGACCCTCGGGCGTGCTGGCTCCTGCCGAGGAGAGGTGCTCCTGCCGGGTCGAGTTGCCGAAGGGTCCCGTCAGACCCACGATTTCGTCCTCGGTGGCGCGGGGTTTCGCCACGGACTCCGGATCCTCGGCCCGTAGCTTCTGATGATCCGCCAGCGACTCCTGCCGCACCTTCTCCTGGATCATCATGAGGCCGTAGATGAGGGCTTCGGGTCGCGGCGGGCACCCCGGGATGTAGACATCCACGGGCACGATGGTGTCGATCCCCTGCACCATGGAGTAGACGTCGAAGACGCCCCCCGAGGAGGCGCAGGCGCCCATGGACACGCACCACTTGGGCTGGGGCATCTGATCCCAGATGCGGCGGAGGACCGGCGCCAGCTTGTAGGGAACCCGTCCGGCGCAGATGAGGACGTCCGCCTGGCGCGGGCTGAAGGACATCCGCTCCATGCCGAAGCGGGAGATGTCGAAGTTGGAGGCCGCCGAGGCCATCATCTCGATGGCGCAGCACGCCGTTCCGAAGGGCATGGGCCAGAGCGAGTTGCGGCGACCCCAGTTCACCACGAA
>CAKZOQ010000322.1 GCA_937136445.1 uncultured Gemmatimonadota bacterium | reverse complement strand
CCGCCGGCAACCAGCTCTTCATCGCCATGGCCCTGTACGCCCTGGGTGAGCTCCAACGTCTGCAGGGCCGTCTGCACGAGGCCGAGGCCACCTTTCGCCGGGCCGAGCGCTCGCCCGGTGCCCGGCAGGAGCACCGTGCCCGTATTCTCAGGGGGCTCGGTGAAGTACTCCTGGAGCGAGGCGAGACGGACGAGGCCGCAGGGCACCTCGAGGAGAGCACGCGGCACCTGCCCGACGGGCCCGACCACCGTCTCTGCCTCGCGCTGGCCGACCTGCACGGCGCGAGAAGAGACACATCGGGTGTCGAGGAATGGCTGGGTCGGGCCGAAGAAGCCTTCGCGCCGGAGCTCCTCCCCGAGCCCCGCTCCGTTGCAGGACGCAAAGCCCGCTGGGCGCTGGAGCAGGGCCACCTCGACGAGGCTGAGGGGTGGATCGAAGTCGCCGACCTCGCGGACGCCGAAGCACCCGTGCTCCTGGCATCGTACGACCTGCGAACCCGGGTCGGGCTTCTGGTGGCCCGTGCGGAGGCGGGTGAGACGGCCCTCGGCGAGGCCCATGGTCCCGTGCTCGACCTGCGCACGGCGGCCGAAGGCGACGGGCGCATCGGCGCCGCCGTCGATGCCCTGCTCCTGCAGGTTCGGCTGAACGCTGCCGAAGGTGACGACGACGGGGCCAGACGGCTCATGGCCGAGGCCCTCGAGGCGGCCGAGCCCCACGGCCTCTTCGGGACGTTCCTCCGGCACGGCCCCCCTCTCCACACCTGGATCCGCGACGCTGCCCTCCGGCAACCGGAGCGACGACTGGCCCGTCGCCTGAACGCTGCCGTGCAGTCCCTCGAGGACGACCCCCGGCCTGCCACGGGCGATTCGTTGCCGGTCCCCCTGACTCCCCGCGAGATCGACGTCCTCCGCCTGGTGGCAGCGGGTCTGAGCAACAAAGAGATCGCGAAGCAATGCTTCATCAGTGTGGCCACGGTGAAGCGCCACGCGGCGAATATCTACGCAAAGCTCGGCGTCTCGAACCGTACGCGTGCCGCCGTGCGAGCCGACGAGCTCGGGGTCCTCTGATCCGGCTGCGGCTTCCGGCGGAACAGGACCTTCATCGGGGCCTGCACCCCCCGCTACACCCTCGAATACACCTTTTGGCCGATTCGACGGAGCCGACGGCCCGGTAGCTTGGCGTCACACTTCTCCCATGACACGAGGCTACCGCTCATGCATGCACATAGATCGCACAAGCTTGCCGGACTCCTTCTCGTCGCCGCCCTGGCGACACCGGCCTGGGCCTGTGCCCAGGCCGACGACGCAGGAGCCGTGGACCCCTCCAACACCCGGGGCTTCTTCCTGAACCTCCGCACCGGCGGCTCCGGGGTGGGCTTCGAGGGCGACCGAGACGGGACCGGCGGGGGGTTCGGTGCCCGCTTGGGCTACGGCCTCTCCGAACGCTGGACCCTCTTCGCCGGGGCGGAGGGGGGCATGATCTCCGAAGGGGACGGCTTCGACGGTCTGCCCGAAGACGATGACTACGGTCTGCTGTTCCTGGATCTGGGGGCTCGGATGCATTTCCGGACCGACGCGCGGCTCCTCCCCTTCGTCGAGGGAAGCGTCAACGTGGTCGGCCTCTGGTTCGACGACACGGAAGACCGGGAGACCACCTACGGCGGGGCCGCCGCCTCGCTGGGCGGTGGGGTGCTCTGGTTCGCGACCCCCACCGTCGCCCTGGAGGCTTCCGGGATCTTCAGTGCCGGGGCCCTCATGGACGCCGAGGTCGATGGTATCGACCAGGACGCCGACCTGAAGGTGGCAAGCGTCAGACTGCAGGTCGGGATCTCCATCTACCCGAACCGCTGAAGATTCCATGGAAGGCGGCGCGGCCACCCCGGACCCAATATCCGGTGGGGGCCGCGTCGCCCAGGGGAGGATATCCGTGAAGACCATGCACGCCACCGTGCGCACCCGATACGGTCCACCGGAGGTCCTGCGCCCCGACGAACTTCCCCGACCCGAGGCTGGGGCCGGCGAAATCCTCGTGCGGATCCGGCACACCTCGGTGAACTACGGGGATCTCACCGCCAGGAACTTCAGCGGGCTGACGTCCGACGAGTTCAACATGCCCGCCCCCCTCTTCTACGCCGCCCGTCTGGGCTTCGGCTGGTCGAGGCCCCGGAATCCCCTCCTCGGCAGCGAGTACGGGGGCATCGTCGAGGCCGTGGGCCCGGGTGTCGCCGACCTGAGGATCGGTGACCCGGTGTTCGGCTACCGGGGACAACGCATGGGGGCGTACGCGGAGTACCTGGTGGAGAAGGCCGACGGGATGGTGACCCGGATTCCCGAGGGCGTCACCGCCGCCGACGCCGCCGTGCTGGCGTACGGCGGAACCACTGCAATCGGGCTCCTCGCTCCCCTGGGGTCGCTCTCCGGAGGCCGCGTCATGATCGTGGGCGCGTCGGGCTCCATCGGGATGGCCGCGCTGCAGATCCTGGTGGCCGACGGAGCGCGGGTCACGGCGGTCGCCGGGCCGCGCAATCAGGAGGTGGTGCGCGATCTGGGGGCGGAGGTCGTGCTGGACTACACCCGGGTCCGGGCCATGGAGGCCGGCGCCGGCGAAATGGAGCCGTACGATCTGATCCTGGACATTCGGGGCCGTGCCGGCTTCCGCGCGGCCAGCAAGATCCTCGCGCCCCGGGGCCGCTACTTCCCGGTGAGCTTCAAGACCCCGGCGCTCTTGCGGGCGTTGAAGACCCGCGGGAGCTCGGGACAGAGGGTCATCGTGCGGCTGGCGCCGGAAGACCCCCGCAATCTCGAACGACTGGCGAACCTCATGGCCACCGGGAAGCTGCGGTCGGCCATCGGGCAGTCGTTCGATCTCGATGCCGCGGCACAAGCCCACCGGGCCGTGGAGGCCGGGGAAACGCACGGCCACGTCGTCCTCCACGTCTGATTCCGTCCGGTCGAGAACGTGGCCATGACGCCCACCGAGGGCATGGGGCAGGTGCGGGAAGGAAGCCGCACTCACTTCTGCGCACGCCCCAGCGCCCACGTCGCATGCTCCCGCACGAGCGCGCTTTCGTCCCCCTCGGCCTCGCGCAGCACCGCCACCGCCGCCTCGGGGGGATCCTCCAGCACGGCCAGCCAGTTCCCCATCGCCACCGCGACGTTGCGCTTGAACCCCTCGTAGCCGGCGCGGCGAATGGCCGACCCGCGCGAGAACGTGTCCCAGTCGTCCCGGGTCATATGCATGAGCTCCACCAGCGGCGGCGTCTCGGTCCCCGGATGCGTCTCCGCTGAAACGTCCTCCGCCGGCAACGCCTCCACTCCCACCGGCCGCTCCCCCGCCCCCCGCGCCGCGTACCCCGGCTCCCCGGCCTCCGCCGCGAACCGCTGATTCCAGGGACACACCTCCTGACAGATGTCGCACCCAAAGACCCGGTTCCCCAGAAGGGGCCGGAGTTCTTCCGGGATGGGGCCGTCCTGCTCGATGGTCAGGTAGGAGATGCAGCGGGTCGCGTCCATCACCGGGGCCCCGGTTTCGTCACGCCCCAGGAGCGCCCCCGTGGGGCAGGCGTCCAGGCAGGCCTGGCAGGTCCCGCAGTGGTCCTCTACCTCGCCGGCTTCCTCGGCGCCCTCCACCTCGGCGTCCAGGAGCAGGCTCCCCAGGAAGAAATACGACCCCCGCTTCGGGTGGATGAGCATCGTGTTCTTTCCCTGCCACCCCAGACCGGCCCGCCGTCCCAGCGCACGCTCCAGGAGGGGCCCCGTGTCCACGTAGGGCCGCGCACCCACATCCTCCGGGAGGCTCCGCGCCAGCGCCTGGAGCTTCCGGAGAAGGACCTTGTGGTAGTCCCGTCCGCGGGCGTAGCGAGCGACGACCCCCAGCGAGCGGTCCTCGGGCACGCCCTCCGCGTCCTCCGGCGGGTAGGGCTCCGCCACCATCACCACGGACCGCACCCCCGGGAGCGTCTCCGCCAGCGCCGCCCTCCGCGCCATCGCATCGGGACGGGCCAGATACTCCATCTCCCCGTGGTGGCCGGTCTGGATCCACCGGCGGTAGGCCGCGACGTCCCGGTCCGGGATGGTGGCCGGCGCCACGCCCATCCAGACCAGGCCGAGGTCGGTGGCGTGGCTCCGAAGCCGGTGGGCGAGGGTGTGCGCGTCCATGCCGGAGGGTGCCATCCAAGGGCGCCTTCGTCCACCGGGTGTCACCTCTGCGTGCTGCCCACCTCCTTCCGGACCGCCTCCGCTCGCTCCAGGACACGACGGGCCTCGTCGGGCATCGCCATCGACCCCACCTCCGAGGCCGACACCCACCTCCGAGCGCGTTCCCCCGCGCCCGATCCGCGATCCTCCACCGGCTCCATGAGGTGGAAGACCACCCGCACCTCCTCGCCGCCGGCCTGGAAGCGCGCCTCCCCCACCTCTCCCCGGACCCGCGCCCAGATCCCCGCCTCCTCCCGTACCTCCCGGACCGCCGCCTCCGCCGTGGATTCACCCGCCTCCAGGTGCCCCTTGGGAAGGACCCACTCCGCCGCCGGTTCCGGCGTCCGGGGTCGCACCAGCAGGTAGCGCGCCTCTCCACGCGTCTCCCGCACCACCACTCCACCCCCGTGGGTCGGCGCACCCAAGGCGCCTGGCCCGGTGGAGGACGTGGCCTCCTCCGCCTCCAACGCCAGCACGTGCCAGTAGGCCCGGGCCGTGGACTTGCCCCGCTGCTCGGCATACCGCCAGAGCGCCAGCAGCATCAGGGGCCCGCAGAGTCCGGCCAGGACCGGGCTGCCCTGGAACCATGCCCACGGGCCCAGCACCGCCAGGACCACCACCAGGCTCCGGAAGAACTTGGAGTCGGCCTCGAACCGTTGGACGGAGGCCAGGGCGTCGGGGTGCTCCCGGAGGAGTCGGACCTTGGACCACTGGTAGGCGTTGATGGCATCGACCGCGTCCACGGGCGCCAGGGCCTGCGACTTGAGGGCCACGGTCCGGACCACCGCTCGGTCCAGCATGGAGCTGAAGAGGTGGTCCGCCAGCGTCCGCAGGAGCCGAGGCGCCAGGACGCCACCCCGAGCCAGCCGTCGGACCTGATGCGCGGCGGTGGCCCGCCGGACCGGCGCGTAGACCAGCTCGTCTAGGAAGGTCCCCAGCAGGAAGACGAAGTGGCCCAGCAGGTACGCGCCGAAGAGGAAGGCGGCCCACGCGGTCGCCGGGGGGAGGTCCGGGTAGGCCGCCCCGAAGAGGCCGGGGCCCAACGGGTCCCGGACCATCCAGGTGAGGAGGGCACCGGGGAGGAGGACCGAGAAGAGATCCACCACCCCGAAGAACAACTTGCTCGGCTCGAAGCGCATGCCCCACCTTGCACCCATGGGCCCCGCGCCGTCCAGCCCGCCCGCTGTGGCGGCGCCTGGCCACCGGAACTGCCGACGTGTGTGAACCCTTGGGGGGCTTGCCGCGTACACGGAAGGCAGTTGCCACCGTCCCCATCGCCCATGCCCATGCACCTTCTCCGCACCCTCCTCATCCTGGGTCTCGTCACCTCCGCGGCCTGCGCGGGCACCGGGCCATCGCCCTCCGGGGCTCCCGCCGAGCCCGTAGAAACCACCTCGCCAGCCGATGGCCAGGAACCGGACCTGGGGCGGCTGGAGGCCCTCTACCAGGCTCGGGCGGACAGCGCACGCGCCCAGTATCACCCGGCGGACGTGGACTTCATGACGGGAATGATCGCCCACCACGCGCAGGCGATCCTCATGTCCCTCTGGGCCCCCGACCGGGCTGGCAGCGATGCCATCCGGACGCTGGCCGCCCGGATCACCAACGCGCAGAAGGACGAGATCGCCCTCATGCAACGATGGCTCCGGCAGCGGGACCAGCCGGCCCCCGAGGTATCGCCCGAGGGTCGGGTGTCCGGTCACGGAGCCCACATGCACATGACGGGCATGCTCACCGACGAGCAGCTCGCGCGACTGGAGGCCTCCACGGGCGTCACCTTCGACAGCCTCTACCTCGCCTCCATGATCCCCCACCACGAGGGGGCCGTCACCATGGTGCACGACCTCTTCGCCACCGACGGGGCTGCCCAGGGCGACCTCGTCTTCAAGCTCGCCTCCGACATCCAGGTGGACCAATCGTCCGAGATCGCCCGGATGGGTCGGATGCTCGACGCCATGCGCGCCGGGTCCCCCCGATGAACCCCGTATCCAACGTCTGTCGTCCCCCCAAGGAGAACCCTTCGATGCGTCCCACCTCCCGACCGTCCCCGTCCGCCCGCCGCCTGGGCACCGGAGCCCTGGCCCTCGCCGGGGCTCTGGCCGTCGCAGGCTGCGCGGCCTCGTCCTCCATGGGGGGCGTGGATCTGCCTTCGGTGGCGCCGTCCACCGATGGCCCGGCCCCTCTTCGCATCGACGCCCCCAGCCCGGATCCCCGGGAAGGGCTCGGCGCCGGGCTCTTCGACGCGGAGGAGGCCGCCTGGAACGTGCGAGTCGTTTCCCGGACGCCTCCGGAGGAGCCCTTCGTGGGCCAGACGAACTCGGACCTGGCGTTCAAGGACCACTACGTCTTCCAGGGGAACTACGACGGCGTCCAGATCTGGGACATCACCGACCCGACCACGCCTCGCTCGGTGGTCACCTACGTGTGCCCCGCCTCGCAGAGTGATGTCTCGGTCTACGGCGACCTCCTGTTCGTCTCCGGGGAGGGCCTGAGCGGCCGCCTGGACTGCGGCGCCGAGGGCGTGGACCAGCAGATCAGTGACGAGCGCCTCCGGGGGATCCGGATCTTCGACATCTCGGACATCGACAGCCCCGAGTATGTCGCCAACGTGCAGACCTGCCGCGGGTCCCACACCCACACGGTGCTCAAGGACCCCAACGACGACGAGAACGTCTACATCTACGTCTCCGGCTCGGCGCCGGTACGTCCTTCGGAGGAGCTCCCCGGATGCGTCGGGGCCCTCCCGTCGGACGACCCCAACTCGGCCCTCTTCCGCATCGAGGTCATCCGGGTGCCGCTGGCGAACCCCGAGGCTGCCGAGATCGTGAGCTCGCCCCGGATCTTCGACGACCTGGTGGCTCCCCCGGAGCACGGCCCGGCGCCGGCCGATCTCGAGGCCGTCGAGCGGGCGCGGGAGGAAGGCGCCTTCGTCCTGGAGATCGGAGGAGACCCCACGGTCCTCCCGGACCGCTATGTGGAGCCACTCCTCCAGCAGTTCGTGGAGCGGCGGGGCGGGACCGGGGCCCCCACGGCCCAGGATAGCGCGGCGCTGCGCTCCTACCTGCCCCAGCTCGCCGAACAGATGGGCGGCGGACCCACGGCGGACATGGGGCCGACCCAGTGCCACGACATCACGGTCTACCCGGACGTGGGGCTGGCCGGCGGTGCCTGTGAGGGCTACGGGCTCCTCCTGGACATCTCGGATCCGGTGAACCCCCGGCGGCTGGACGCCGTGTCGGACTCCAACTTCAGCTACTGGCACTCGGCCACCTTCGACAACGCCGGGACCAAGGTCCTCTTCAGCGACGAGTGGGGCGGCGGCGGTGGGCCCAAGTGCCGGGAAAGCGACCCCATGGAGTGGGGCGCCGACGCCATCTTCACCATCGAGGACGGCGACCGGATGGAGTTCCAGAGCTACTTCAAGATCCCGGCGGCGCAGACGCCTCAGGAGAACTGCGTGGCCCACAACGGCTCGCTCATTCCCATCCCCGGCCGGGACATCATGGTCCAGTCCTGGTATCAGGGCGGCCTCTCCATCTTCGACTGGACGGACCCGGCCAACCCCGTGGAGATCGCCTTCCACGACCGTGGACCGGTGAACGCCGAGCAGATGGAGAGCGGAGGCGCCTGGTCCGCCTACTGGTACGACGGCTACATCTACAGCTCGGAGATCGCCCGGGGGCTGGACGTCATCGAGCTCCTCCCCAGCGAAGCCCTCTCGGAGAACGAGATCGAGGCCGCCCGGAGCGTCCAGTTGGACCTCCTGAACTCCCAGGGGCAGCCGCGCTTCGAATGGCCCCACACCTTCGCTCTTGCGCGGGCCTACGTGGATCAGCTCGAGCGGAGTCGCACCGCGTCCCAGGCCTGGGTGGACGGCGTGCGGTCCACCCTGGACGAGGCGGAAGCCATGAGCGGCGGTGCCCGGAGGGACCTGGTGCAGACGCTGGCCATGCAGGTGGAGGCCCAGGCCGATGCGGCCGGCGATCCCGCCAAGATGCGCCTGCTGGCCGACGCGCTGGCAGGGTTGGCGGCGATGTAGCCCTCCCGGGGCATCCGGAGGCCCGGAGGCTTGCCCGGTGGCGGTGAGGTGGGCGTATCAAGGTGATGTAGCTCCGCAACATCCGGCACGATGGAGGTCCAGGAGATCAGGGCCGACATCGGCGCCTGCCCCCCGGAGCGCCGCGTGGATGGCCACGAAGGCACCCCGCTCGCCGGGCCGGCCTCCGCTCGCCCCCGACACAGGGGTTGATGGGTGGCCGCAACACCTCCCGTGCGAGTAGCGGCCCACCGGACTGCAGCATAGCTTGAACCGGATGGTCACCCTGCTCTTCGGGTACCCGACCTCCGTGCTTTGAGGTCGACGAGATCCGGCTTCGCCGGGAGTCCCCTGGAGGTTCCCGCAATCCCGTGTTTGACAGCCCGCCCCCCCTATGAAGTGGTTCCTCAACCGCGATCCGCGGCCCACAGCCCGCCTTCGCCTCGTCTGTCTCCCCTATGCGGGCGGCGGAGCCGCGGTCTACAAGGACTGGCACCTGCACTTCGACGACGACGTCGAGGTCCTGTCGGTGCAGCTCCCAGGGCGAGGCTGGAGGATTCGTGAGACGCCCGGCACGGATCTGAGCCGGACGGCCGACGACGTCACCGAGGCGCTTCGTCCCCTCACCGACCGTCCCCTGCTCCTCTTCGGTCATTCGTACGGGGCCTGGCTCGGGCTCCTCGTGTCCAAACGGCTTGAAGCGTTGGGCACCGCGCCCCTGGCCCTGGCTGCCAGCGGCCGCAGGGCACCGTCCCACCACCGGGCCGATCCACCTCTTCGGGAGCTGAGCGACGAGGAGTTCGTGAAGGAGATCCAGAGCCGGTATGGGCCCATCCACCCGAAGATCCTGGCCGAGCCCGACATCCTCGCCCTAACGCTCCCCACGCTCCGGGCGGACGTGGCTGCCCTGGAGACCTACGACCACGGTCCCGGGCCCCACGTCGAGTGTCCGGTGGCCGCCCTCGGCGGAACCGACGACCCCATCGTCCCCGTGGGGGATCTGGCGTCGTGGCGGAGGGAGACCGGGGGGCCGTGCGAGGTCCGGGCCTTCCCCGGAGGCCACTTCTACTTCGAGAAGGACCCTCGGCCCCTCGCCAACTACCTCCGGGGTCGGATCGACAGCGAATGGACGGCGGAAGCAGGTCGCCCATGAACTCGTCCGGGGGCAAGGTCGCCGTCGTCGGGATGGCCTGCCGGTTCCCCGGCGGGGCCGACTCCCCGGACGCCCTCTGGGGACTCCTGGACCGAGGTGAGGACGCCATCGGGCCTATGCCTCCCGGCCGGTTCGACATCCAGCGGTTCGTGCACCCCGAGCCGCGCACGCCGGGGAAGATCGTGACCGCCGAGGGAGGCTTTCTGGAAGGTGTCGACCGCTTCGACGCGGCATTCTTCGGGATTTCCCCACGCGAAGCCCGTAAGATCGACCCCCAGCAGCGGCTCCTCCTGGAGCTCGCCTGGGAAGCGCTCGAGGACGGCGCCATCGTGCCGTCGTCCCTCGCCGGGAGCCGGACCGGGGTCTACGCCGGCCTGTGGACGAGCGACTACGAGACGGTGATGGCGCGCCAGATCGACGACATCGACCTCTACTCGACGACCGGCGGGGGTCGCTATTCCGCCGCAGGCAGAGTCTCCTTCGCCTTCGATCTACGCGGCCCGTCCATGACTGTGGACACGGCGTGCTCTACCTCACTGGTCGCCCTCCACCTGGGATGCCAGGCACTCCGGACGGGAGAGGCGGACCTCGTTCTGGCGGGGGCAGCCAACCTGATTCTCCAGCCCTACGTCTCCATCGGGTACTCCAGGTCCGGCATGCTCTCCCCGGGGGCGCACTGCCGCTTCGGTGCGCCCTCCCCGGACGGCTACGTCCGGAGCGAAGGGGCGGCCATGGTGGCCCTGAAGCCCCTGGAGGCGGCCCTGAGGGATCGGAATCCGATCCACGCGGTGATCCTCGGCTCGTGCGTCAACTCCGACGGACGTGGCAGCGGAAGCCTGGTGGCGCCCAGCGAGGACGCCCAGGCCGATATGCTGCGGGCGGCCTACGAGAACGCCGGCGTGTTGCCCGGCGACCTGGCCTACGTGGAGGCACATGGCACGGGAACCGCCGCGGGGGATCGGGTGGAGTTGGGGGCCCTCGCCTCCGTGCTCGGACGGAGGGAGCGACCCGTGCCCGTCGGGTCGATCAAGACCACCATCGGCCACACGGAAGCCGCCTCCGGACTCGCGGGTCTCATCCGGGCGATCCTCGTGCTCCGCCACGGGCGGGTGCCTCCGAGTCGGACCTCCTCCGAGCTGAACCCGGAGATCCCCTGGAGCGAGCTCGGACTCGAGCTTCCGGTCCGAACGACCAGGCTGGAGGGCGGGGCGGACTCCCTGATCGCAGGAGTCAACTCCTTCGGGGTTTCGGGCACCAACTCCCACATCGTGATCAGCGGGCCTCTGGTTTCGGCGGATCGAACCACGGACGCCGAGGTCGAGCCGGGGCGCACGGCCCGGATCGTGACGCTGTCGGCGGCGACGCCGGATGCGCTGGACGAGTCGGCGCGGAACCTGCGCCGGTTCCTCTGGCACTCGGAGCAGCCGGACGGCCCGACCCTCGAGGACCTCTCGTACACGACGACCTGCCGCCGCGAGCACCTCCGCCACCGCCTTGCGCTGGTGACCGACTCGACGGCGGCGATCTCCGCAGCTCTCGACGATCATCTGGAGACCCGGGGAAGCCCGGCCATACGCCAGGGTGCACCGGAACCCACACGAAGGCCACGGACGGCCTTCGTGTTCTCTGGCCAGGGCTCCCAGTGGGTCGGGATGGGCCGGGAGCTGCTCGAGGCGGAGTCCGTGTTCGCCGAAACCCTGCGGGCCTGCGACGACGCGCTGTCCGAGGTCGCCGACTTCTCCCTGATCTCGGTCCTGGAGGGTCACGGCCCCGACCTCGAAGCCGTGGATGTGATCCAACCGACGCTGGTGGCCGTACAGATCGCGCTGGCCCGCCAGCTCGAGGCCTGGGGGATCCGGCCCTCGGCCGTGGTGGGGCACAGCATGGGGGAGGTGGCCGCCGCCCACGTAGCGGGTGGCCTGTCGCTTCAGGACGCGATGAAGGTCATCGCCACCCGGAGTCGCCTTCTGTCGGAGATCGCCGGAAGGGGCGCCATGGGGCTGGTGGACATGGACCGGGAGTCCCTGGGCCGCCGCCTCGAGGGTCGCGACGACGTACTCTCCGTGGCAGCGGTCAACGGACCCCGCTCCACCGTGCTGTCCGGCGATCCCGACGCCCTCGATGCATTCCTGGCCGAGCTGGAGGCGGACGACGTGTTCTGCCGCCGCGTCCGGGTGGATGTCGCCTCCCATTCCCCGCAATGCGATCCGCTGCTCCCCCGCCTGGAGAAGGAGCTGGACGGCCTCGCCCCCTCCGCGCCCGAGGTGCCGTTCTACTCCACGCCCCTCGCCCGGGAGATCCGCGAGGTGCTGGACGGCGCCTACTGGGTGAAGAACCTCCGTGGGACGGTCCGGTTGGACGAGACGGTCCGCGCCATGGTGGACGACGGGATCGACACCTTCGTCGAGATCTCTCCCCACCCCATCCTGCTCTCCTCCCTCGCCGACATCGCCGCGAGTGCCGACGGGAGCCTGGAGACCGTGGGCCTTCTTCGCCGGGAGGAGCCCGAGCTGCACCGGCTGCTGGAGGGAGTCGCCGGCCTGTATCTGTTGGGCGTCGACGTCGACCGATTGCCGA
>CAKZOQ010000321.1 GCA_937136445.1 uncultured Gemmatimonadota bacterium | reverse complement strand
CGCGGCGACCCGGCCCACCCCCTCCGCCACCTCCCGGTCAAAGCCCGTGTGCGCCAGGATCCGCCGCAGCACCCGGGCCGGCGCCCGACACAGCTCCTCGTAGGAGACCAGGAGCACCGCCTGCGCCAGCCTCCCGTCGGCGAGGCGATCCGCCACCCACCCGTAGAGGTGCGCCCAGTACCGGGCCCACCCGCGAAGCTCCTCGCGCTCCCGCCAGTCCGCCTGGATCCGAGCCACCGCCTCCGGGTCGCCGGCGTGCACCGGCCGCCGGTGCGCCCCGAACTCGAAGTGGCCCACCCGATCCAGGTGCGCCAGCGAGCGGGGGTGCTCCTCGGCGGCCTCCAGGAAGAGCCGGTGCTGCTTCCGGAGCGAGGCCACGTGGGCCTCGGGCGAACGGATCGGCACCACGAATCGGGCATCGGGAAAGGCCTCCTGCACGAAGGGGAGGCGGGTGAGGTTGTAGTTCGCCTTGGCCACGTACCGCTCCGCCCCCTCCACGAGGAGGAGCTTTCGGATGTGGTCGCGGAAGAACTCCAGGAACTCGGGACGCCGCTCCACCTCGGCGCGCTCCAGGACCTGGCTTCGCCCAGGGTCGTGGAGCCTGTCGAAGAAGCTCATCCAGAGAACCTCCTCCATGGCCTCGGGACTCCGGGGGGTGACCCGGATACCGTCGGCGTGGGCTCGCTCGCGCGGTTGCTCGTTCCCTCGCCCGGTCGGGGGGCTGGCCCGATCCAGGAAGGTGCGCCACCACCACGGGGTGTGGAGGAAGGGGAAGTCGCGGTACTGATGGGTCGCCACCCCGGGGAGCGCCGCCAGGAACTCCAGGAGGATCGTGGTGCCGGAGCGGGCGAGTCCCGAGATCCAGACCGGTCGGTGGATGTCCACCGACCCGATCCGGCTTCGCAACCAGGCCGACTCCAGCCCTCCCAACCCTCGGGCGAGCCCCGGCGTCCCCAGGACAGTTTCGGTGAGGAGGTGGCGACCCAGGCCCACCTGGAAGGACGCCGTCGTCACCGGATGCCGTAGCCGTACTTCACTCCGACGGCGGCCAGCGAGAGCGTGAGGAGGAAGAGGGCATGCCACCCCCGGAGCCACCCGGGCCCCCAGGGAAGGAAGGTCCGTTCCGGAAGCTCGACCACCACCGCCTCCACCTCGGCGTCTGCCGGCAGATAGCCCACCGGGCTGGCGAAGAGCCGATGCCTGCCCCGCTCCCGGGTCACCCGGGTCCGTGGATGCTCCAGCGGGAGGGTGAGGAGCGTCGCGCCGGAGGGCCCCTCCACCGATTCCTGGCTGCCTGGAGCCGGCCAGGCCACCGGGGACCCAGGCGCCGGAGTCGTGGTGGACCCGGACACCAGGCTCACCGGCACCGGGGTGCCGGGCTCCGGGAGCCGATGGCCGTACACCCCCTCCAGCCAGCCCAGCATCAGGAGGACCGGGAGGGCCGCCAGAACCGTGGGCAAGAAAACCACGACGAGCTGCTTCAGGGAGAGCCCCAACGACGCCCTGGCCAGCCGCAGGATCTGCCGGGGCTCGTCGCCGTCGTAGTCGTGCATGCGGCTCCGGGCCTTCGCCAGCTCCGCCTGGAGCTCCGCCAGTCGCTCCTGGGGCGAGAGCCACCCGTAGAGGAGCATGGCACCGGCGCCCGCCACACCGCCGTAGAGGGCTACCCGGAGGAGGGCGGGCAGGAACGAGAGCCCTCCGTCCAGCGCGCCGAGCGCCGTCCCGATCATCCCCGACGGGGTCCCGAGACGACGGGAGTCAGGCTTCGCGCTCGAGGGCTCCGGACCCGTCGCCCGTCTCGTCCGAGCCGTCCCGCAACCTCCGGAGCATCACCTTCACCGGCCAGAAGAGGACGGCGACCAGAGCGCTCAGGACCGTGCCCACCAGCGCCAGAAGCGCCCAGGTCATGCTCAGGCCCGGACCGGGTCCGATGTAGGCGAAGGCGAGGGAGAAGGTACCGAGGGTCATGGATCGCTCCTTGGGGCCGGGTCGTTTCGACGGCGGCGGTGCGCGTTGATGCCGCGCACCTTGATAGGGTAGCCGCCTTCTCCCCGGGGGGGCAACGCGGGGCCGAAGCCGCCGGCACCCTGGCCAGGAGCCTACGGAGTCGGGTCGTTCCGGGCCGGCGGGTCACCCTCATCGCCTTCCTGGCGGTCGGTGAAGACGGGGTAGGTCACCCCCTTCTGCAGGAGGTGGCGCTCCACCGCCTCCACCAGCGGAAGGCGCGCTCCCAGGCGCTTCCTGGCGTCGGCGGGCTCGTAGCTCTGCACGGTGGACGGCCCGTAGCTGGCGTAGGCGTTCATGACGACCAGGGTGGCGGCGCGCAGCGCCTCCTCGCGGGTCCCAGCGTCTTCGTCCCACTCTTCCAGCGTCCGCAGGCCCGCCTCCGCCGCCGCCGAGACGTGCCCACGGACGAAGCCCCCGGCGGTGAACCAGAGGGTGAGGCCCAGGACCAGGAGGACGATGCCGCCCAGGATGAGCGGCTGGGCCACCGACGAGGGAAGGCCGTAGCTCCGGGCCAGGATCGGCACCATCAGCAGCAGCAGGAAGGCCGGCACCGAGAGGACGCACCCCAGCGGACCGCGGTCCACGGGTCCTTCCTGGGCCTGGAGATCGGCCAGCGCCTCGTCCACCACCGCCTCCTCGTCCGGGCTCAACGAGCTCCCGCCGGGAGAGGGCTCCCCGCCGGCCTCGCTCACCGGTCCCCACCGAGGCGCACGTCGCCCTTCCACCAGTCGGCCTCCGCCTCCGAGGCAGGCCCCATCCGGCCGCGGACCGAGTCCATGAGCGCCGCGGGCTCGTGCACCGTCCCCGCCCGCACCACCCAGAGGCCTTCGCGGGTGTCGGTGATGGCCCGCAGCGGATTCCCCCGCACCACATAGAGATCCGCCCAGCGTCCCGGCTCCACCGTGCCCAACCGATCGCCGGCGTTGAGCGCCCGGGCGGCGTTGGCCGTGGCGGCCCGCAGCGCCGTCTCCTGCGAGAGGCCGGCCAGGACCATGGCGTGGAGCTCCCGGTGGATCCCGAAGCCGGACCAGAACTCGCCCCAGCTCGGGTGGTCGGTGCCGGTGGTGAGCAGGTCCGCACCGCCGGCGTCCACGAAGGCTTTCACCGTGTGACGCTTCAGGTAATAGATGCGGCGGAATTGCTCCACCGGCTCCCGGGGGAGCCGCGCTTCCACCACGCTCCGGGCATAGGAGGTGAGGAAGCTCGCCGGGTCCTCCCAGTGCTCGAAGACCGCCGGCTCGCGGTCGGCGTAGTAGCCGTACGCCGTCAGCGTGGCGTCGAAGTAGGTGCCCTGCTCCACGAAGAGGCGGGCCTGACGCCGGATGGCCTCGGCAGTCGCGGGATCGTCCAGGTCCAGTGCCTCCAGCGAGGTGTAGGCCGGACGGTCCAGAGGCAGCGCGTCACCGCCCAGGAAGTGCTCCACACGGTCGATGCCCAGGAGGATGGCCTCCCGGGGATTCACCGAGCGCCGGAAGCCGGACCCCAGATGGCCCGTCACCGTGAGGCCGTGTTCGTGGGCCACCTGCACCAGCGCCTTGAGCTGGTCCGGCCCCAGTCCCTTCGCCTTGAAGCCCCGCACCCCCCGCTCCGCCCAGGCCCGGGCCTCGGCCCGCACCGAATCCGGGGTCATGGCGGCGTCGTCCCACCCCGGACGGGCCGTGCCCCAGTAGGGCCCGGAGGCGTAGATGCGCGGGCCCGGGATCTCGCCGGCGGCGATCCGGCGCCGACCCTCCCGCGCCGTCTCCGGGTCCACCTCGCCGGCGGGGAAGGTCGTGGTGATGCCGTTGGCCAGGAAGAGGACCGGATTCACCGTGTACTCGTCCACGCGGCCCTCTCCGAAAAAGTCCACCGCGTAGTGGGCGTGGAGGTCGATGAGGCCCGGGAGGACGAAGGCGTCGTCCGGAAGGACGAGCCGGCGCACACCGCCGGCGCCGGTGGAGCGCCCCGGAGGCCCGTCGGGGACGGCCCACTCGGTGCGCCCGCCCACGGAAAGGATGGTCCCGTTCCGGATGTGGATCCCGGGGTTGGGGCGGGCGCCCTCCCCCGTTCCGTCCCAAAGCACGCCCCCGGTGACCAGCAGGTCCCCGGCCCGGAGCTCCCCCGGGGCCAGCGGCGCATCTGCTTGGGCAGCGAGACCGGCCGTGGCCAGGAGCCCTGCCGCACCGCCCATCAGCAGAGCGACCCCCAGGCGGAGCGATGGGGCGACAGAGGACCGTGATCCGGGGGAAGAAGGCATGGACGGAAGGGTCGGTGGAGGGATGCAGGCGGGCGGAGGGAACGCCCTCATGATGACCGGGTTCAGGGGAGGACGCGAGCCCGCCCCTCCATCTCCCGGAGCGCCCATGTCGCCTCGACGATCCCTTCGCCCCGCCCTCTTCTTCGGCGGGCTCCTGGTCGCCACCACCATCCTCGCCCCGGCCGCCTGGGCGCAGGACGTCCCCGAGCCGCTGGAGACCGTCCGCAACTTCCAGAGGATCTCCGACGAGCTGAGTTCCGCCGGGCAGATCGGCTACGCACAGATCTCTCTCCTGGAGGAGGAGGGCTACCAGGTGGTGGTCAACCTCGCCGTGGCCGACGAGGAGCGGAACGGACGGGAGGGCTTCCTGGTGGCGGAGGCCGGCCTGACCTACGTCCACATCCCGGTGGACTGGGAGGCCCCCAGTCTGGAGGACCTGGACCTCTTCTTCGACGTCATGGAGGCCAACGAGGGTCGGAAGGTCTTCGTCCACTGCTTCGCCAACATGCGGGCCTCGGCCTTCGTCTACCTCTACCGCACCCTGGTCCAGGGCGTGGCCGAGGAGGAGGCCAGGGCCACCATGAACGAGGTCTGGGATCCCCAGGAGCTGGAGCAGTGGGCGGAGCTCATCCGTCGCGCCCAGGAGAGCCAGCGGAGCTAGCGAGCCGGCGACGCCCCGGGTTGCGTCGCGCTTCCGGCGCCGGCCACCTTCCGTCGGGTGGACCCGGTCGCAGGTCGTCCACACCCCGCCCATTTCGCCGGCCCCCGTTCCCCGACCCTCGAACCGCACCGGCCCACGTGTCCGACTCCACGGAGCTCCTCACCGTCCTGGTGCCCTGCCTCAACGAGGAGCGGCTCGTGGAGGAGACGGTGGACGACATCCTCTCGGTGGTTCCCGGGCTCCCCGTGACGGTG
>CAKZOQ010000320.1 GCA_937136445.1 uncultured Gemmatimonadota bacterium | reverse complement strand
AGGCCCGAGATCCCCAGCATCCCGCCCAGAACGTAGGCCCGGGGGAGCTGCTCCGAGATCTCCAGGTTCCCGAATCGACGCTTGATGCGGATCCCGCCCAGCGTCTTGGAGACCAGGCGCAGGTTCAGGAAGATCAGCGCGCCCACCGCCAGTCCGGCTCCCAGCCGGATCCCCCACTGCCAGAGGGTCCGGGTCCAGAAGGCTCCCAGGTAGCCGGTCTGGGCCTGCCAGAGCACCTCGACGAAGAAGGACGCCGCGGCCCGACCTCCCAGGAAGAGGGCGAGAACCAGCGCCGCAACCACGCCCACGAGGCGTCCACCTCGGAGCGTCGACAGGAGGGAGGCCACGGCGGTCTGCTAGACCTCGACGCCCTGCGCGCCGAGCCAGCCTTCGATCTCGGTGCGAATCTCGTCGAGTCGTTCCTGCGAGCGGGCCTCGAAGCGGGCCACGATGACGGGCTGGGTGTTGGAGGCCCGTAGGAGGGCCCATCCGTCCCCGAAGAGGACGCGGACGCCGTCCACGTCGATGACGTCGTACCGGGCGCGGAAGTGCTCCACCGCCGCTTCCACCACCGTCCACTTCGCCTCCTCGGTGACTTCGATGCGGATTTCCGGCGTGGAAACGTAGCTGGGGAAGGCCGCCGTCCGAGCGGAGAGGGGGCGCCTGTCCCGGGCCACGATGTCGATGAGTCGGCAGGCGTCGTAGAGGGCGTCGTCGAAGCCGAAGTAGTCGTCGGCCACCATGATGTGCCCGCTCAGCTCCCCGGCCAGGAGCGCGCCCGTTTCCTTCATGCGCTTCTTGATGAGGGAGTGGCCCGTAGGGGCCATGATGGGCTCTCCTCCGGCGGCCTCGAAGACCTCGGGGAGGGCCTGGGAGCACTTCACGTCGAAGACCAGCTTCTGCGGTGCGCCCCGGCGCTCCAGAAGGTCCAGCCCGTAGAGGAGGAGGAGGATGTCCCCCCGGACGATGGCGCCGGTCTCGTCCACCGCCCCGATGCGGTCGGCGTCGCCGTCGAAGGCCACGCCGAGGTCGTGGTCACCCTCCTGCACCACGCGGATGAGGTCCTCCAGATTGGCATCCACCGTGGGATCGGGGTGGTGGTTGGGGAAGGAGGGGTCGGAGTCGCAGAAGAGGGGCGTGACCTCGGCGCCCAGCGCCTCCAGGAGCTCCACCGCCACCAGCGCACCGGTGCCGTTGCCGCAGTCCACCGCCACCTTGATGGGTCGGGCCAGCTCGAAGCGGCCGACCACGTCCTCCACGTAGCGATCCAGGATTCCCTCGACCTCCTCGCGGCTCCCGTCCCCACGATGGAGGTGGCCCTTCTCGATGCGCAGCCGGAGGTCTTCGATGGCGTCCCCGTAGAGGGCGCCCTTCCCCACCGTCATCTTGATCCCGTTCCACTCCGACGGGTTGTGGGAGCCGGTGACCTGCATGCCGGCGTCGGCACCCAGCGTCACCTCGGCCCAGTAGAGGACCGGGGTGGGCACGATGCCGATGTCCACGACCCGGGCGCCCGAGCCCATGAGGCCCTCCTCGAGCGCCTCCTTCAGTCCAGGGGTGGTGTCCCGGTTGTCGCCTCCCACCACCACGGTGGGGGGCTCGTCCGAATCCCTGGATTCCACGAGGTGGCTGGCGAAGGCACGGCCGACACTGCGGGCCAGCCCCTCGTCCAGGTCCTCCCCGACGATGCCTCGGATGTCGTACTGCCGGAAGACGTGCTTGGGGATGCTCATGGTACGATTCCCACCAGGTCCCCACCGAGAGATCGGAGCCCCTGCACGCTGGACCGGGCCAGCTCCAGGGTGTCCGATGGGAAGACACCCAGGTAGAGGACGAAGATGACGGCCGCTGCCAGGGCCACCTGGAGGGGCAGCGGGGCGACGACGCGGGTGTGCTGACCCTCCGCCACCTCGGGCCGCATCCACATGTACCAGGCCACCCGGAGGTAGTACCAGTACGAGGCCACGGTGGTGAGGACCAGGATCACCGCCAGGTACCAGAGTTGGGATTCGGCGGCCCCCTGCAGGAGGAAGATCTTCCCCATGAAGCCACCGGTACCCGGGAAGCCCGCCAGCGAGAGGAGGAAGATGGTGAAGGCGACGCCCATGGCCGGGCGGGCCCAGCCGAATCCGGCGTAGTCCTCGATCTGCAGGCGTTCCTCTCCCTGGTGCGCCACCGAGATGACGATGGCGAAGGCGCCGATGTTCATCACCGTGTAGATGGCCAGGTAGAAGAGGAGTCCGGCGGCGGCGGCCTCGTTCGCCGCCGTCACGGCCACCAGGAGGTACCCCGCGTGGGCGATGCTGGAGTAGGCCAGCATCCGCTTCACATTGGCCTGGACGAGGGCGATGAGGTTGGCGGCGATCATGGTGATGGCGGCCAGCCACCACAGGAGCGGGAACCATGTCTCGTACGCCCCGTCGAAGGCGACGAGGAAGACCCGGAGGAAGGCCACGAAGGCCGCCGCCTTCACCGCGCCGGACATGAAGGCCGTCACCGGCGCGGGCGCCCCCTCGTAGACGTCCGGCGTCCACATGTGGAAGGGTACCGCGCTCACCTTGAAGCCGAAGCCGATGACCAGCATGGCGATTCCCGCACTCAGGATGCCGGGCGAGGCCGTGCCTCCGGAGACGCTGGCGCCGATGAAGGCGATGTTGGTGCTCCCGGTGGCGCCGTAGACCAGCGCGATGCCGTACAGGAAGAACCCGGTGGAGAAGGCGCCCAGGAGGAAGTACTTGAGCCCCGCTTCCGACGACTTCCGATCCCTCCGGTTGAAGGCCGTGAGGGCGTAGACCGCGATGGACATGACCTCGAGTCCCAGGAAGATGACCATGAGGTCGCGGGCGGCAGCCATGAACATCATCCCGGCCGTGGACCGGAGGATGAGGCCGTAGAACTCCCCGGCCTGGAGGCGCTGCCGGTGCACGTAGGCGAAGGAGGTCAGGATGGCCAGCGCTGCCGCCCCCAGGAAGATCCAGTTGCTGAAGAGGCGGAATCCGTCCAGGGCGATCATCCCGGTGGTGCCCACCTCCTCCAGCCCGTAGAGCCACCCGTTGAAGAAGGCCACCACGGCCAGGCCAGCCAGGGAGAACCAGCCCAGCTCGGCGCCGCTCCCGAAGCTGGGGTCGTCGGAGGCATCCTCGACGGTCTTCCCCGGAGCCCGCGACCCGGAGACTCCCGCCACCAGGACGAACATCCCCAGCGCGCAAAGGACGATCTCGGGCAGGAGGGCCCAGAAGTAATGGAGGGAGCGGGAGTAGTCGAGGATCATGAGGCGGGTCCGGGGTCTAGCGATCCGCGGCGAGGTCGCCGCGGAGATCAGGGGATTCGGCCGGGTCGGCGGGGTCCGTCTCGCCGGCGGTCGGCTCGTCCAGCTCGACCGTCCGTCCCAGGGAGCCGGTCTCGGCCACCTGCGGAGCGGCGTCCTCCACCCGCTCCAGCACCACCCGGACGGAGGGCTCCATGCGCTCCAGCACCGGGGTGGGGTGCCAGCCGATGACGATCATCAGGACCAGGAGGGGTGTCAGCACGGCCACCTCGCGACCGGTGAGGTCCTGGACCTCCTGGTTCTCCGGCTTGTCCAGGGCGTTGAAGAACACCTTCTGCACCATGGGCAGCATGTAGTAGGCGGCGAAGATCACCCCGGTGGTGGCCACGATGGCCAGTGCGGGGTGGGTCTCGAAGGCGCCCAAGAGGGCCAGGAACTCCCCGACGAAGCCGGAGGTCCCCGGGAGGCCGATGGAGGCCAACGCCGTGATGACGAAGGCCGTCGCCAGCATGGGCGCGACCCGGGCGATCCCACCGAAGGCCTCGATCTCCCGGGTGTGTCGTCGCTCGTAGAGCATCCCCAGCAGGAGGAAGAGGGCGCCGGTGCTCACCCCGTGGGAGATCATCACCACCAGCCCGCCCTGGAGCCCGTTCACCGTGAGGGCGAAGATGCCCAGCACGACGAAGCCCATGTGGGCCACCGAGGTGTAGGCCACCAGCTTCTTGGCGTCGGGCTGGACGGCGGCGACCCAGGCGGTGTAGAGGATGCCGATGACCGCGAGCGTCATCATGACGGTCACCACCGTCGGGTGCTGAGAGGCCACCGGAAAGAGGGGGAGGAGGAACCGGAGGAAGCCGTAGGTCCCCATCTTGAGGAGGACGG
>CAKZOQ010000319.1 GCA_937136445.1 uncultured Gemmatimonadota bacterium | reverse complement strand
CCCCGCATGTGCGTGTCCCAGACCTTTCCTTACTTTAGAAGGCTCTACGCCACCACTTCCGGTGGGACACTCCCACGGAGATTCCCGCCGTTTCAAGCAGTTCCGGGTCCCCATGCTGAAATCCATCCTCAAGACCATCCTCGGTGACCGTCACGATCGGGAGGCGAAGAAGCTCCAGCCCCTCATCGACGAGATCAACGAGACCGCCGAAGGCTTCCAGTCCCTCTCCGACGACGAGCTGAAGGCCAAGACGGACGAATTCCGAGCCTACCTCGCCGACGCCACCGCCGAGCTCGAGTCGGAGATCGAGGCCCTCCGCGAGTCCAAGCGCCGCTCGGAGGACCCCGACGAGCGCGAGGGTCTCTCCCTGGAGATCTCGGACCTGCAGGGCGAGCTCCTCGCCGTCATCGAGGACACCCTGGAGGACCTCCTCCCGGAGGCCTTCGCGGTGGTGAAGGACGCCTGCCGCCGGCTCATGGGCACGGAGATCACCGTCACAGGGAACCAGATGACCTGGGACATGATCCCCTACGACGTCCAGCTCATCGGCGCCATCGCGTTGCACCGCGGGAAGGCGGCGGAGATGGCCACGGGTGAAGGGAAAACCCTCGTCGCCACCATGCCCCTGTACCTGAATGCGCTCGCCGGGCGGGGATCGCACCTGGTCACCGTGAACACCTACCTGGCCCAGCGGGACGCCGAGTGGATGAGCACGGTCTTCAACTACCTGGGCCTCACCGTGGCCTGCATCGACCGCCACGATCCCGGGAGCCAGGAACGGCGCGAGGCGTACGCCGCCGACATCACCTACGGCACCAACAACGAGTTCGGGTTCGACTACCTGCGGGACAACATGGTGCACTCGCTGGAGCAGCGAGTGCAGCGGGGCCACCACTACGCCATCCTCGACGAGGTGGACTCCATCCTCATCGACGAGGCCCGGACGCCCCTCATCATCTCCGGACCCGTGGGCAAGGACACCAGCACGCCCTTCAAGCAGTACAAGCCGCTGGTGGCGAGCCTGTACAAGAAGCAGCTCCGGGTGACCAACGAGCTGGTGGCGGAAGCGCAGCAGCACCTGGAGGAGGGCGAGGAGTTCGCCGCCGGCGAGAAGCTCCTGGCGGCGAAACGCGGGACGCCCAAGCACAAGCGGCTCCTGAAGATGTTCGCCGACGATCCGTCGCTTCAGACGCTGGTGAACAAGACCGAAGCCGACTTCATGCGGGAGAAGCGGCTCCACGAGGTGGACGAGCTGCTCTTCTTCGCCATGGACGAGAAGGGGCACAACGTCTCGCTCTCGGACCGGGGCCTGGACGAGATGGCCCCCAACGACCCCGAGGCCTTCACGCTTCCGGACCTGTCCGGGGACATGGGTGAGATCGAGAACTCCGCGGAGCTCTCCGAGGACGAGAAGCGGACCCGCATCGCCGAGCTGGAGAGCCAGTACGCCCAGAAGGCGCAGAAGCTGCACGTGGTGCACCAGCTCCTGAAGGCGTACACCCTCTTCCACAAAGACGAGAAGTACATCATCGGCGAGGACGGAGCCATCGTCATCGTGGACGAGTTCACCGGACGCCAGATGCCCGGACGGCGCTGGAGCGACGGGCTCCACCAGGCGGTGGAGGCCAAGGAGGGCGTGGAGATCCAGGGCGAGACCCAGACGTTGGCCACGGTCACCATCCAGAACTACTTCCGGATGTACGACAAGCTGGCGGGCATGACGGGAACCGCGGAGACCGAGGAGAACGAGTTCCACGAGATCTACGACCTGGACGTGCTGGTCATCCCCACCAACCGTCCCATCGTCCGGGAAGACCGGGACGACCTCATCTTCCGCACGAAGCGGGAGAAGTTCAACGCCATCCAGGACGAGGTGGAGCGCCTCCACGAGATGGAGCTGCCGGTCCTGGTGGGGACGACCAACGTCGAGGTCTCCGAGACGCTCTCCCGGATGTTCAAGCGCCGGGGGATCACGCACCAGGTGCTGAACGCGAAGCACCACAAGTCCGAGTCGGAGATCGTGCGGGATGCCGGTCAACCCGGTGCCGTGACCATCGCGACGAACATGGCCGGGCGGGGCACCGACATCAAACTCGGTGACGGGGTGAAGGAGATGCGCACCGTGGCCTGGGCCCGGGAGCGGGACCTGGACCCCTACGAGCTGTACCCCGTGGACCCGGTCCAGGCGGAGAAGATGGACCTGGACGACCCCGAGGAGCTCCTGAGCCCCGGCGGCCTCCAGATCCTGGGCTCCGAGCGCCACGACAGCCGCCGCATCGACCGCCAGCTACGGGGGCGCGCCGGACGACAGGGGGATCCCGGATCCAGCCAGTTCTATCTGAGTCTGGAGGACGACCTGATGCGCCTCTTCGGCTCGGAGCGCATCGCCAACGTCATGGACAAGATGGGCGCCGAGGAGGGGGAGGTCATCACCCACGGGCTCGTCACCAAGTCCATCGAACGGGCGCAGAAGAAGGTGGAGGGCAACAACTTCGAGCAGCGGAAGCGGCTGCTGGACTACGACGACGTCATGAATCAGCAGCGGGAGGTCATCTACGACCTGCGGCTCTTCGCGCTGGAGGGCGGGGAGGACCTGAAGGGCGAGATCTGGGAGATGATCGTCCACGGCGCCGAGGACACCGTGGACGAGTTCCTCTACGAGGATCTGCCCGCGGAGCAGTGGGACCTGGCAGGACTGCGCCGCCGGCTGCTTCTGGACCACTTCGTGGTGGTGGACGGGCTGCCCCAGGAGAACGATCCGGACCACCACATCGAGCGGCACGAGGTGGAGGAGTGGGTGGAGACGTCGCTCCGCGAGGCCTTCCACCGGAAGCTGGAGGCCCTGGGCGAGCACGCCGAGAAGGTCATGAGCTTCATCATGCTCAGCGTCATCGACGACAAGTGGAAGGACCACCTGTACGACCTGGACCACCTGAAGGCGTCCATCGGCTTCCGTGGGTGGGGCCAGAAGGACCCCCTGGTCGAGTACAAGAAGGAGGCCTACGACATGTTCGTGGGCCTGATGCAGGACCTGAGGAAGACCGTGGGCACCTTCTTCTTCCGCGCCCAGCTCGGCCAGGCTCCGCAGCAGCGGCAGCAGCAGGCCCAGCGCCTCCAGTTCAGCGGCCCCACCGAGACGGCCGGGAGCGGCGCGGTCCAGGCGGCGGCGGAGCAGGCGGGTCGAGGCCAGGCCCAGGGCGGGGGCGGGGGTGGTCGGCGGATGGGGGACTTCGGCGTCGCCCGCTCTGCGCGGGCGGATTCCGGAGGCCTGGCCGGCATGGCCTCAGGCGGGCCCGACCCGGCCAAGCTGGCCACCAACCGGGGCCAGGAGGACACGACCCAGGAGCCTGTCACCGTGGAGGACGAACCGGGACGGAACGATCCTTGCCCTTGCGGTTCGGGGAAGAAGTACAAGAAGTGCCACGGGCGGTTGGGGTAGGTGAGCGAGGTGGACCAGCTCTGAGTGACCGCCTGCCGCAACCGAGCGTC
>CAKZOQ010000318.1 GCA_937136445.1 uncultured Gemmatimonadota bacterium | reverse complement strand
CCCCGAGGCGCTCCTCCAGGAGGCTCCGCATCCGCTCCAGCTCGTCCCGGGAGAGGTCTCGATCCTCCACCAGCCGCGTGAGGAGGAGCTCTGGCGAGCCGCCGAAGAGGGTGGAGGTGAGGCGACGCAGGGCGCTGCCGCCGGCCTCCTGCCGCTCCACAAGGGGGGCGTAGCGGTGCGCCCGCCCCTCGGTGGTGTGGGTCACATGGCCCTTCTCCTCCAGCACGCGGAGGACCGTCAGCACGGTGGTGTAGGCCAGGTCGTCGGCGAGGGCCTCCTGCACCTCCGCCACCGTGGACGGGCCCCAGTCCCAGAGGACCCGCATCAGATCCAGCTCCCGGTCGGTGAACTGCACATCCATCGTCACGCTCCTACTATAAGTGTAGTAGCAAGGTACGTCGGACCCCGGCTCGCTGTCAACTATATCGTTAGTAGGTCGCGGCCCAACCCTGTCGCGAGGCACCTGCCGTACCCGTCCCGCGGCGAGGCCTGTACCTTCCGAGCGCGTCGTCCCGCGACCCCCCCCCACCCGCCCATGATCGTCGTCACCGGAGGAGCCGGCTTCATCGGATCGAACCTCGTCGCCTCGCTGGAGGAGGCGGACCGGGGCCCCATCAGCGTGGTGGACCGGCTGGGGCAGGACGACAAGTGGAAGAACCTGCGTCGCCGGGAGCTGGACGAGCTGGTGGCTCCGGAGCAGATCTACGACTTCCTGGATCGGCGGAAAGCGGACATCAGCTACGTCTTCCACATGGGTGCCATCTCCGCCACCACCGAGACCGATGCGGACCTCATCGCCGAGACCAACCTCCGCCTCCCCCAGACCGTCTGGGACTGGTGCGCCTGGAACGAGGTCCCGTTGGTGTACGCCAGCTCCGCTGCTACGTACGGCGACGGGGAGGAGGGCTTCGACGACGAGGACGCCCCGGAAGCGCTGGCCCGGCTGGTCCCCATGAACGCCTACGGGTGGAGCAAGCACGCCTTCGACCGGTGGGCGGTCCGCCAGGCGCTGGAGGGTGGCCCCACGCCTCCCCAGTGGGTGGGGCTCAAATTCTTCAACGTCTATGGGCCCAACGAGTATCACAAAGGCGGGATGATGAGCCACGTGACTCGCTCCTGGTCCGCAGCCGCCGCCGGCGAGCCCGTCACCCTCTTCCGCTCGCATCACCCGGACTACGAGGACGGCGGCCAGATGCGCGACTTCGTCTACGTGAAGGACTGCGCCGACGTGATGCTCTGGCTCATGGAGCACCCGGAGGTGAACGGCATCTACAACCTGGGCACCGGGCAGGCCCAGAGCTGGCTCGACTTTCTCGGCGCCCTCTACGACGCGGTGGGGAACCCCATGGACGTGGACTGGGTGGACACGCCGGAGGAGATCCGGGATCGCTATCAATACTTCACCGAGGCCCGGATGGACCGTCTCCGGCACGCTGGATACACCCGGCCCTTCCGGAGTGTGGAAGCGGGCGTGGCCGACTACGTGGAGCAGCATCTCGCCACCGACGACCCCTACCGATGAACCGTCCGGCCGCCCATCCCGTAGAATAGGGGGAGGGACGACGTCCCTTTCTCGGCCTCCCGGCAACGATCAGGAGAACGCACCATGGCCCGCTGTCACGGAACCACCCTCAAGGGCGAGCGCTGCAAGCGTGAGACCCAGGACGGCCTCGACTACTGCACCATCCACGAAGACCAGGCGCCCGAGGGGGGGCGGAACCCCTCCGGCCCCGGCGGGTGGGACACCGACACCCTGTTGAAGACCGCCGTAGGCTTCGCCCTCGTGGGCGCCATCGTCCTCTTCCGCATCAAGCGCTGACGCTCCTGCCGCCATGCCCTTCTACGACTTTCGCTGCACCGACTGCGGCTCCACCTTCGAACGCCGCCTCTCCATGTCCGCCTACGAGGCCGGGGACGGGCGGAGCTGCCCCGGGTGTGATTCCGTGGACGTGAAGCGGGCCTTCACCGCCGTGAACGTCCTGGGCGGGAAGGGCTCCGGAAAGGACGCCTGCTGCCAGCCGTCCGGCTTCACCTGACGGGCCTGAACCCATCGCCCGGTCGGGCGACCGTCAGTCCGCGCTGAGCCTGAGCTCCGTGGTGATGTCGATGCAACCGTGGAGCGTCTTGTAGACCGGACAGCGTAAGGCGTGCATCTCGTACACCCGCTGGATGATCTCCCGCTTCCGGGTATCGGCGGTGAGCTGGTAGACCACGTGGATGCGCTTGATGACGAGGATGCTGTCCTCCTTCTCCACCTCACCCACCACCTCCGCCGTGAGCCGGTCCTTTCCTGCTGGGATCTCGCGCGCCTCCAGCGCGCCTCCGAAGGTCCCGGCCAGTCAGCCGCCGGTGGCGGCCATGATGTAGTCAAGCGTGGTGGCGTGCTCGGCCTCGGGCTCCACCCCGTAGTGCTCGGCTATGGCGCCATGCACCCCGAAGTTCACCGGTCCGTCGTGGGCGGGCAGCCACGCGTGCCGGTGGGGACCGGCGATGCGTTCGATGCGGATCTTGGCGGTGTAGGCGACGTCGGACATCCGGCGCTCCAGGCTCGGGGAGAGTGGGGCCAGTGTGCGGGGACCGCCGTCCGGGAGCAAGGTATCCCGGTCCCTCAGCGGTCCGGCGAGGCCCCTCGGGTCGGCCGAGCCGGGAGCGCCCCACCGCCCGCCCGGACGCTGACGTCCGACTGGGTCAACACCGGACGCAGTCGCCAGACCACCACCGAACCGCGGGAGACGGTGACCGGGCCGGAGCGGAGGGACTCGTCCGAGCCCACCACCTCCACCCGGAGGGTCACCGTGT
>CAKZOQ010000317.1 GCA_937136445.1 uncultured Gemmatimonadota bacterium | reverse complement strand
GGGTCCGCCAGCCCCGCACCACCCTCCAACGCCCTGGAGCCTTCTACTATCTTTTCAGGCTGACCACACCCTGCCCGCCGTCCGCGACACCCGTCGCGGCTCCCCCCCGTTCCCGCCATGACCGACGCCGCGGGCCATCGCCCCGAAAAGCGCGACTTCATTCGCCAGATCGTCGCCGAGGACACCACGTCCGGGCGCTACGACGGCGAGGTCGTGACCCGGTTTCCGCCGGAGCCCAACGGCTACCTGCACATGGGGCACGCCAAGTCCATCTGCCTGAACTTCGGGATCGCCAAGGAGTTCGGGGGGCGCTGCCACCTCCGCTTCGACGACACCAACCCGGAGACGGAGGAGGAGGAGTACGTCCAAGCCATCCGGGCGGACGTGCGCTGGCTGGGCTTCGATTGGGGGGACGACCTCTACCACGCCTCGGACTACTTCGAGCGGATGTACGAGGCGGCGGTGGTCCTCATCGAACAGGGGCTCGCCTACGTCGACTCCTCCTCCCCGGAGGAAATCCGGGAGGCTCGGGGCACCGTCACCGAGCCCGGGCGACCTACGGCCTATCGGGACCGCGCCCCCCAGGAGAACCTGGACCTCTTCCGGCGCATGCGGGAGGGCGAGTTCGAGAACGGTGCCCACGTGCTTCGGGCCAAGATCGACCTGGCGTCCTCCAACATGATCATGCGGGATCCGGTCCTCTACCGGATCCGGCACGAGGAGCACTACCGCACCGGCGACGAGTGGTGCATCTACCCGCTGTACGACTTCGCCCACTGCCTCGAGGACGCCTTCGAGGGCATCACCCACTCCCTCTGCACCCTCGAGTTCGAGAACAATCGGGAGATCTACGACTGGGTTCTGGACCACGTGGGCTTCGAGGAGCCACGGACCCACCAGTACGAGTTCAACCGACTCAACGTCGAATACACCGTCCTCTCCAAGCGACGGCTCATCCGATTGGTCCAGGATGGCCATGTGGCGGGGTGGGACGACCCTCGCATGCCCACCATCGCCGGGCTTCGGCGGCGGGGCGTGCCGCCGGAGGCGCTGCGTGCCTTCTGCGACATGACGGGCGTGGCCAAGAACAACTCCCGGGAGGATCTGAGCAAGCTCGAGTACGCCATTCGGGATACGCTGAATCCGGTGGCCCCCCGAGTGATGGCGGTGGCGGATCCCCTGAAGGTCGTCCTCACCGACTACCCGCAGGACCATGTGGAATGGTTGGAAGCGCCCCTCTATCCGCACGACGTCCCCCTGGAGGGCACCCGGGAGGTCCCCTTCGGTCGGGAGCTCTGGATCGAGCGGGACGACTTCGCGGAGGATCCTCCTGCCGGCTTCCGTCGCCTGGTGCCCGGCGAGGAGGTGCGGCTCCGCTACGGGTACGTCATCCGCTGCCACGACGTCCTCAAGGACGACGAGGGGCGGGTGGTGGAGCTGCACTGCAGCTACGACCCGGAGACCCGAGGGGGCGACGTTCCCGACGGTCGGACGGTGCGAGGCACCATCCACTGGGTGGCCGCTGCCGAAGCGCTCCCCGTCACCCTCCGTCTCTACGATCGGCTCTTCTCGGTCCCGGACCCGTCCGGAGCCACCGCCGACGACGACGAGGAGGACTTCCTCGACCACCTGAACCCCGAGTCGCTGGTGGAGAGCTCCGGTTGGGTGGAGCCCTGGGTGGAAGGGACCGAGCCGTCGGTCCGCGTCCAGTTCGAGCGATTGGGATACTTCTGGCGGGATCCGGTAGACGGGCGCCCCGGCGGCTCCGACGACCCGGATGCCCACCGGATCTTCAACCGCATCGTCTCCCTGAAGGACAGCTGGGCCGCCCGCCGCCGGGCCGAGGAGGAGCAGGAGGCCCGGGCCGCCCGCGCCGCCGCGGAAGCCGCGCGCCGCCGGAAGCAGGAGACCGGCCCCACCACGCCGGAAGGGCGCATTGCCGACGTCCGCCGGGAGGCCCGCGCCGCCGACGACGAGCTGGCCGCCCGATTCGAGCGCTACCAGGCCGAACACGGCCTCTCGCTGGAGGAGGCCGACGTCCTGACCGCCTCCCGGGCCGTCTCCGACTTCTTCGAGGAGGCGCTGGAGGCCCACCCGGCCCCCGGCGCCGTGGCGCCGTGGCTCGTGAACGACCTCCGGGGGCTCCTGCCGTCGGACGCCGTCAGCGTGGCGGACCTCCCCTTCGGCGGGGGTTCATTGGGAGTGCTCGTGGCGCTGGTGGAGGCGGATCGGGTCTCCCGGCGTGCTGCGAAGGACGTCCTGGCGGCCATGGTGGAACGTGGCACCGATCCCGAGACGCTGGTGGCCGAGATGGGACTGGAGAAGGTGTCGGACGCCGACGCCCTGGGCCCCGTCGTGGACGGGGTTCTGGCCGAGTGGCCGGAGAAGGTGGCGGAGTACCGGGACGGCCGCTCCGCCCTTCTGGGCATGTTCGTCGGACAGGTCATGAAGGCCACCGGCGGGGCCGCCGACCCCAAGGCCGTGAAGAACCTCTTGAGAGCACGACTCGACGACCCGAAGGAGCATCCGTGAGCCTGCGCGTTCGATTCGCCCCCTCGCCCACCGGCTACCTGCATGTGGGCGGGGCCCGCACCGCACTCTTCAACTGGCTCCTTGCCCGGAAGGAGGACGGCGTCTTCGTCCTCAGGGTGGAGGACACCGACCAGGCCCGCTCCCGGGACGAGCACACCGAGGCCATCCTCCACGGATTGAGCTGGCTCGGGCTGGACTGGGACGAGGGTCCGTACTTCCAGTCCGACGGGGTGGAGCGCCACCGTGCCGCCGCGCTGCAGCTGCTGGAAGAGGGGAAGGCGTACCGGGACTTCAGCGACCCCGACGAGATTCGAGCGGAGGCCGAGCGCCGCCAGAAGCACGCCAGCCGGGTGGCCAGGGAGCGGGCCGACGCCCTGCCCGATGGCGAGGCGGAAGAGCGGGCCGAGGCCGGCGAACCCCATGCCATCCGGTTCCGCGTGCCCGCCGGCGAGACCCGCTTCTCCGACCGGGTCCACGGCACCATGCGGTTCGGGAACACCGACATCGACGACCTGGTGATCCTCCGGAGCGACGGTACGCCCATCTACAACCTCGCCGTGGTCTCCGACGACCACGAGATGGGCATCAACCTGGTCCTTCGGGGCGACGACCACCTCAGCAACACCCCCAAGCAGGTGCTCCTCTATCGGGCGCTGGGCTACCCCGAGCCGGAGTTCGCCCACGTGCCCCTCATCCTCGGCGCGGACGGCAAGCGGCTCTCCAAGCGCCACGGGGCCACGGCGGTGGGGGACTACGAGGAGCAGGGGATCCTCCCGGAGGCCATGCGCAACTTCCTGGCCCTCCTGGGCTGGAATCCCGGGGACGACCGGGAGGTCTTCCTGGAGGTGGAGGAGCTCGTCGAAGCCTTCAGCTCCGAGCGGATCCTCAAGAAGAGCTCGGTCTTCGACACCGAGAAGCTGGAGTGGCTCAACGGGCGTCACCTGGCCGAGATGCCCGCCGGGGAGCTTCTGGACCGGGTGCACGGGCGACTCCGGTCGGTGGAGCACGCGGATGCGGCGCTCCTGGCCGACGAGGCCTGGATGACCCGGCTGGTGGACCTCCTGAAGGTCCGCTCGCGCACCGTGGACGAGCTGGCCGACGGGGCCCTCCCCTTCGTGCGGACCGAGCTGGTCTTCGAGGAGAAGGCCGTGGCCAAGCACTGGGAGAAGGACCCCCCGGCCGCCGAGGAACGCATGAAGCGCCTCCTGGAGGTCCTGGAAGACACCGAATGGGCCCTCGATCCGCTGGAGGAGGCGATCCGGGGCGTGGCCGACGAGCTCGACGTGGGTGCCGGCAAAGTGATCCACCCGCTGCGCCTTGCGGTGACGGGCCGACAGTCCAGTCCGGGGATCTTCCAGGTGCTGGTGCTTCTAGGGCGCGGACGCACCCTGGAACGGCTCCGAAACGGCCTCGAACGGGTCCGTGCCCTCTGAGATTCCGCTTTCTTGACACTCCTTCTGAGCGCACATTAGGATAGCCATCCACCGCAGTCGAAGCGGTGCCCCCCCTCAGCCTCATAGGCGCAGATTTGGCTCGATCCGACGCGACTTCGCAGGGCGATGCACTCCCCGGGCGCCGGATGGCCGAAGCCGCCGCCCTCACCGAGATCGAGCGCAAGGTGTTGGACTTCATGGTCCAGTACCTCCGCGCCAACACCTACCAGCCGTCCATTCGCGAGATCGGCGAACGCTTCGGGATCAAGAGCACCAAGACCGTCTCGGAGCACCTCCAGTCCCTCGCCGAGAAGGGGTTCCTGGAGCGCGATCCCAGCCGTTCGCGCGGAGTGCGCATCCTGGGGGTGGACCTGGCCCCGGAGACCATCTCGGTGCCGTGCTACTCCACCCTTCCCGAGGATGGCAAGGGCTTTCAGGGTGGCGAGGCCGATCTGCACCTCTCGGTAGACCGACGTCTCGCCGGGCGCCAGGGCGCGGTCTTCGTCCGGGCCGCCGCCGACGACCTGGCGGTGCTCGGTGTCCACGAGGGCGACTTCGTCCTGGTGGAGCCGGCGCAGGTGGACGACGTGGTGGACGGAGCCGTGGTGGTGGCCCGGGTCGGAAGCGGCTCCTGGTTCCATCGCATGAGCCGCAACGGGGTGGGCATCCGCCTGGAGTCCCTTCGGCCCGGTGGCGAGACCACCATGGTGGAGGACACCAGCCGGCTTCATCTGCTGGGCTGCGTGACCGGCTTCTACCGCCGGATGGACGAAGGCCCGGCGGTGGTCAACCTCACGCAGCACTAGGCCGTCTCCCGGGTGTCGCCTTCCGGCGTGCCTCCAGCCGGCGTCTCCTCCGAGGCCGGCCCGACCTCCGCGTCCGACGCCACGAACCACCCGTCGAGCTCCGTCGAGGGCGACGACCTCCTCTGGATGGCTCGCGCTCTCGAGCAGGCCCGCACCGCCTCCCTCCTGGACGAGGTTCCCGTGGGTGCCGTGGTGGTCCGTGACGGTCGACTCCTGGCCGAGGCCCACAACCGGACCCTCACGGATGCCGACCCCACGGCCCACGCCGAGGTGGTGGCGCTGCGCCGGGCGGCCGCACGGGCCGGGGCGGCCCGCCTCACCGACTGCACCCTCTACGTGACCCTCGAGCCCTGTACCATGTGCGCGGGAGCGACGGTCCTGGCCCGGGTGCCGCGGGTGGTGTTCGGAGCTCCGGACCCCAAGGCGGGAATGGCCGGAAGCCTGGAGGACCTGCTGCGCGACCCCCGACTCAATCACCGGTGTGCGGTCCGGTCCGGGGTTCTGGCGACGGCCTCCGGTGACCTCCTCCGAGCCTTCTTCCGGGCCCGGCGATGATGGGTCGGCTGCTCGCCCTGGCGATGGCGGTCGCCCTGGCGGGGTGCACCGTCGTGGCCGACCCGCCGCCGCCGCCCGGAGGCGCGTCGGGTGGTGCGCCTGCGGGGGAGGCCGGAACCGAGCCTACGCCCACCCGGCCGGCGCCCCGCCCCTCCGCCGAGGCCGCTGCGCCGCGCACCGCGGCAGAGCCGCCTCTCCGACCCCGATGGCCGTCGCGGACCATGACCCCGGTCCGTGTCTTCCCGGAGGTGCGGGGGCTCTGGGTGGTGCGCTCCAGCATGACCAGCACCGACGAGGTCCGCCGGCTGGTGGACCGGGCGGTGGCGGGGGGCTTCAACACCCTCTTCCTTCAGGTGAGGGGGCGAGGCGACGCCTTCTACCGGTCTCGGTGGGAGCCGCGGGCCGAGACGGTGGAGGGGGGTCCGGGCTTCGACCCGCTGGCCCTGGCGGTGGAGGAGGCCCACGCACGGGGCATGGCCGTCCACGCCTGGGTGAACACGCACCTGGTGTGGGGTCTCGGTGACCTTCCGGAGAGCCCGGACCACATGGTCCACAGCCATCCGGACTGGCTCGCCGTGCCCCGTGCCCTCGGCCGGGAGCTCCACAACGTGCACCCGGAGGACCCGAGCTACCTCCGGCGTCTCCACGAACACGCCCGGACCCACACCGACACCCAGGAGGGGATCTACTCCAGCCCCTCCCACCCCGAGGTGAAGGAGCGGGTCTACGCCATCTGGATGGACCTGGTGGAACGCTACGACCTGGACGGCATCCACTTCGACTACATCCGTTTCCCCAACGCCACCTTCGACTACTCCCGGAGCGCCCTGGTCCGGTTCCGGGACTGGGTGGCGCCTCGCCTCCCGCCGGAGCGGCTCCGGGCGCTGGATGGGGAGTACGGCCGGAATCCGCACGCGTTCGTGGAGGCGTTGCCGGGGCCGTGGGGGGAGTTCCGACGGGCCCAGATCACCGGACTGGTGGAACGGATCTATCACGGCGTGAAGGCTCGTCGGCCGGAGTCCATCGTCTCGGCGGCGGTCTTCGCCGATCAGGAGGACGCGCGGATCCACCGGTTCCAGGACTGGCCTTCGTGGATGGAGCGGGGCTTCCTGGACGTGGCCGTCCCCATGGCCTACACCCCCGACCCGGAGCTCTACCGGAGCCAGATCCGGGCGGCACGGCGCGCGGTAGGCGAAGGGGAGCGTCTCTGGGCCGGGGTCGGGGCCTACCTGAACGGGGTGGACGGGACGCTGGGGAAGATCGACATCGCCCGGGCGGAGGGCGCCGGCGGTGTGGTGCTCTTCTCCTACGACTGGGCGGTGGCGGAGGGGACGCCGCCCGGGTCGACCCCCTTCCTCCAGCGGGTGGGAGCCGCGGCCTTCCGGGGGAACGGACGATGAACCCCCGAGCCCTCCTCGTCACCGCCGCCGTCCTCCTGGGGTCCGGGGGCTGGGTGCTTCTCTTCCTCCCGGCGGAGGTGGGGGCGCGGCTGGGTCTCATCCGCCCGGAGGACGCCACCGTGGCGCTGGAGCTCTTCGGAGGCGCCCTCCTCTCCATGGGGATGCTGAACTGGCTGGCGCGCGGCGCCATCTACGGCGGCATCTACGGCCGGCCCATCGCCCTGGCCGACTTCCTCTTCTGCGGGATCACCGGCGCCACGCTCCTCCGGGTGGCGGTGCGGGGCGGGGTGGACGGGGCCGGCGGCCCACTTCCAGGGCTCCTGGCTTTGGGGGCCGCCTTCGTCCTGCTCACGGTGGGCTTCGGGTGGATCCTCTTCGGCGCCCGGCCCTGGGAGGATGGGTCGAAGGGAGGGGGAGCAGAGGGCGGCGGGCCGTCGCCTCCCCCGGGAGGTCCGCCCGGCGGACCACCGCCCGGCGCACCCACGGCGTAGCCCGCGCTAGGGCGCTCGGGGAGCCTCGTCCGCGGACCCGACCCCGGGCCCGTCTTGGGGCCCGACCGACAACGACCCGGCGGGCTCCGGCACTGCCGCCGCGCTCCCCAGGACCTCTTCCCGAACCGGGAAGCCCGCGAAGTGGAGGAAGGCCCAGAGCAGCGCCATCCCTCCGAGGAGGGCCGCCCAGTTGGGGAGCCCGTAGGCCGTGCCCACGTCGCCGAGGGCCATGGCCACCACGGCCACGAGAATGGCATAGGGGAGCTGCGTCCGCACGTGATCCACATGGTCGCAGGCCGAGGCGGTGGAGGAGAGGACGGTGGTGTCGGAGATGGGCGAGCAGTGGTCGCCAAAGATGGCGCCGGCGAGGACGGAGCTGATGGAGCCCAGGAGGATGGAGTAGGTCCCCTCCGGTGTCTCGAACCCCACGGCGCCCCCCAGCGAGACGGTCAGGGGGATCACCAGAGGGAGGAGGATGGCCATCGTCCCCCACGAGGTGCCGGTGGCGAAGGCGGTGGCGGCGGCGGTGGCGAAGACCAGGACGGGGATGAGCTGCAGAGCCACGGCGCCGGAGAGGAGCTGGGTCAGGTACTGGGCGGTGCCGATCTGCTCGGTGACGGCGCCCAGCGACCAGGCCAGAACCAGGACGACCACCGCGAGGACCATGGCCCGGAAGCCGCCCACCAGCGCGTCCACCGCCTCCGTAAGGGTGAGGATCCGCTGCACCACGGAGAGGGCGATGGCCATGAGGCACCCGGCCAGGGATCCCCAGAGGAGGGCATTGCACGGGTGCGCAGAGCCGAAGATGTCCATGGCGGAGGCTCCGGCTCCGGCGTTGGCTCGTCCGTCGAACCAGAGTCCACCCAGCACCGTGACGACGACGGTGAGCACCGGAATGCCCGCGTTCCACCATTGGTGGGGGGCGTCCTCCACCGGCTGCATGACGTCGCCGGTGGTGTCGGTGGCGAGCTGCGCCCCCTCCCGGAAGAGTCCTCCTCCGGTGATGGCCCGGGTCTCGGCCGCGGCCATGGGCCCGAAATCCCGATCCGTGAGCGAGGTCAGGAAGACGAAGAAGAGGGCCAGGAGAGGGTAGAAGAGGTAGGGGATGGTGTGGATGAAGATGGTGAACGGGTTCGCGGTCAGGAGGGAGCCTGCCAGCTCCGGATTCTGGCCTGCGGCGATCTCCAGGCCCTGGCCGATGAGGCTGATCTCGTAGCCCACCCAGGTCG
>CAKZOQ010000316.1 GCA_937136445.1 uncultured Gemmatimonadota bacterium | reverse complement strand
TCTACCCCAAGGCCAGCTTCTCCTACGTGGTCTCCGACGAGGCCTTCTGGCCCGAGGACTTCGGGCAGCTCAAGCTGCGCACCGCCTTCGGCGAATCCGGACGGGCACCCGGCGCCTTCGACGCGGTGCGGACCTGGAACCCCGTGGGGTGGGGGGGCAGCCCCGCCTTCCGTCCCCTCAACCTCGGCAATGCGGCGCTGGGTCCGGAGCGGACCCGGGAGTTCGAGGTCGGATTCGAGTCGGCGCTCTTCGACAACCGACTGGACATCGACCTCACCTACTACAACCAGCGCACCACGGATGCCCTCTTCGAGGTCAGCCAGGTACCCTCCGGCGGCTTCCTGGGAAGCCAGCTCGACAACGTGGGCGAGATCAAGAACACGGGCCTCGAGGTCACGGTGAACTCCACCCTCATCGAAGGGACGGAGTGGGGCCTGGACCTCGGGGCCACCCTGGCCACCAACGACTCCGAGGTCCTGGACCTGGGGGGAGCGCCCCCGTTCTCCATCGGAGGCTCCGGCTTCATCGTGGAGGGCCAGCCGGTGCCGGTGGTCCGGGGATCGTGCGTGACCAACCCCGAGGCCTTCGCCGACCCGGTCATCGAGCAGGACTGCAACTACGGGCCGAACCTGCCCACCACCATCTTCGGGATCAACACCTCCGTGCGCCTGCCCTACGGGGTCACGGTGAACGCCCGAGGCGAGTACCAGGGCGGCCACTACGCCTACAACCTCAACGACGGCGAGGCCTTCGCCCGCGGCATCCGCTGGCCCAACTGCTTCAACGTCCTCCCCAGCATCGACGCCGGGGACCTCAGCGACGTGAACGCCATCGAGCGGGCCCGCTGCATTCCCACGAATGCGGACCGGGACTTCGCCATCTATCCCATGGACTTCTTCAAGGTGCGGGAGATCAGCCTCACGGCCCCGGTGCCCTTCGAGGTCCCGGGCGCACGTTCGGCCATCGTGACCTTCGCCGCCCGGAACGCCATCCGGTGGCAGAAGGCGAAGTACAACTTCGCCGATCCCGAGACCTCCGGCGGATTCAACCGCGGGGACACCGGGATGAACCAGGCGACCCAGACCGTCGGGGGGAGCATTCCCACCCCGGCGTCCTTCACCATGTCGTTCCGGCTCTCCTTCTGACCGGCGCCGAGAGGAGATACCCATGATCAGACACGATAAGCAGACCACGACCATCTCCCGGTCCGGCCGCGCCGGACGCTGGACCACCCTCACCCTCACCCTCCTGGCCCTGGGGAGCTGTGACTTCGAGGTCACCAATCCCGGGCCCGTGCAGGACACCTTCCTGAACGACTCCGACGCCTACCTGGCCATCGTGAACGGCGCCGGCCGGGATCTGGCCGAGGGGCTGAACTACGTCGCCTACCACGGCAGCATGCCGACGCGGGAGCTCTTTCCCACCGGTGGCACCGGCCAGTTCGGCATCAGCATCCGCAACGCCGACGGCTTCCTGGATCCCCAGGAGCAGAACCAGCCGTGGAACCTCATGCAGCGGGCGCGCTGGACCGCGGAGGACGGGCTCCGCCGCTTCGAGGAGAACATGGAGCCCGCCACCTTCCAGAACTCGGAGCTGGTGGCGGAGATCGCCCTCTGGGCCGGCTACTCCAACCGGACGCTGGGCGAGAACATGTGCCAGGCCATCATCGACGAGGGCCCCATCCAGCCCCGGGAGACCTTCCTGACCCGGGCCGAGGGCCACTTCACCCGGGCCATCGAGGTCGGGGGAGCCGCCGGAGTCTCCGAGGTGGTGACGTCGGCCCGTGCGGGCCGGGCGGCGGTGCGCATGCATCTGGGGGACTGGAGTGGCGCGCTGGCGGACGCCGCCTCCGTGCCCGACGACTTCGTCTTCGCCATGCCCTACTACAACCGGGGCAACCTGGACGAGTACAACCGCATCGGCTACGCCGTGGGCAACGAGCCCTACAAGACCAACACGGTCTGGAATACGGTCTACGAGGACTACTTCCTGGACTCCGGCGATCCGCGGGTGGCCTGGGAGGATACCGGGCTTCCCGGGGA
>CAKZOQ010000315.1 GCA_937136445.1 uncultured Gemmatimonadota bacterium | reverse complement strand
CACATCGTTCCCGGCATGGGGAGGCCAGTCGCCCGTCTTGTGCTCCATCAGCACCTCGTCGCCCAGGAAGCGAGGAAGACGGGACCGGTAGAACTGGCGGGCCAGCGTCTCGTGCACGGCCTGGGTGGCGGCCGGCCCCGCGAATCGGCCCTCCTCGAGCTCCTGGAGGAAGCGGCCGGTCTCCCGGGCCGTCGTCCGGCCCAGCCAGGCGGTGGAATCGCCCTCGAAGGCGAAGGTGGCCGCCGAAGGGTCGAAGGCCTCGCCCTCCTCCCGGCGCGCCCCCTCGAAGGCGGCGGCCAGGTCACGGAAGAGCTCGCCGGTGCTGGTGCGGAACCGCGTCTCCGGGTACCCCAGCGAATCGAGCATGTGGTTGACGTCCTCCACCGGAACCGCCTCCAGCACCAGGTCGGTGGCGGTGTTGTCGGAGGTGATGATCATCTGCTCGAGGAGATCGGCGAAGGTCGGTCGGAGGCCGGGCTGGAAGGTCCGCAGGAGCCCGCTCCCGCCGCGCAGGTCCGCCTCTGCCACCTCCACCCGCTCCCCCAGATCCAGGCGGCCCGCTTCTGCGAGCTGATGCGCCCGCACCAGGGCGGCGATCTTGATCACCGAAAGGGTGTTCATGGGCCGGTCGGCCCGGATGGCCACCGTCCGACCCGTGGGGAGGTGCCGAGCCCACACGGCGCTGGTGGCGTCCAGCGCGTCCAGGCGGGTGGAGATGCGTTCCTCGAGTGCCGACGCCGGTTCCTGGGCGCCCAGGGTCGATGCGCCGGGCTGGACGACCCCTCCCAGCAGGAGCAGCGGCGCCAGGAGGGCGGCGGGGAGTCGGGGGGCGCGGCGTCGGTGTCCCGTCATGGAGGGCCTGAGCAGGTGGGAGGGAGGGATAAAAAAAGCCCCCCGGTGCCGAAGCACCGGGGGGCACGTTCCAAGGCAGTCAGGCCTCAGAGGGTGGTCACGTTCTCCGCGGCCGGGCCCTTCTGGCCCTGCACGACGTCGAACTCCACCTTCGCGCCCTCAGCGAGGGTCTTGAAGCCCTGCATCTGGATCGCGGAATGGTGAACGAAGCAGTCCTGGCTGCCGTCCTCGGGGGTAATGAAGCCGAAGCCCTTCTGATCGTTGAACCACTTCACGGTTCCGGTCGTACGCATCATCTACTCCTGTTGCTGCGTGTTGGTCTTGCGTCGAGGTGTGCGGATGATCCGTTGACCGCCGACTGCCGACCCGCGTGGCTGAGAACCCCCACGCTGGGTGCGGGGCATCGTTGCCCCTTAAAAAAATAGGAGAACCCGTCTACGACAGGTTCCCCGTGTAGTCCGAACTACTCCTTGGTGCTGCCTGCTTGGGTGTTCATGCTGAGAACAAGGTGGACCGTGTTGGTCGTCAGGTCAATCCCCCCTCCATACAACGGGTACAGGCCCAGGAGATGGAAGCCCCGAAACCCCGCACCATTGCTTATCGAGCGCGCCCTCCCCATCCTGCCCACTTCTCGTCGGCGTTACGGCCGATTTTCACGACCGTGACGCGTTCTCACCCGCCCCGCGCACCGACCGGCTCACCATGAGCGATCTCCCCCGCACCGACTTCGTATGGCAGGACGGCTCCTTCACGCCCTGGGCCGATGCCAAGCTCCACATCATGACCCACGCCCTCCACTACGGTTCATCCGTCTTCGAGGGCATCCGGTTCTACGAAACGCCCGAGGGTCCGGCCATCTTCCGCCTGAAGGACCACGTCACCCGCTTCTATGATTCCTGCCGGATCTACCGGATGAATCCGTCGGTGACGCCGGAGGAGCTCTTCGACGCCTGCATCGACGTGGTGCGCCGCAACGGCATCACCTCCGGCTACCTCCGCCCCCTCGCCTTCCGTGGTGTCGGTGCCCTGGGCCTCAACCCCGTCGCCAGCCCGGTGCGGACCCTGGTGGTGGCGTGGCCCTGGGGTCGGTACCTGGGCAGCGACGCCCTGGAGAAAGGGGTGGACGTCTGCGTCTCCACCTGGACGCGGCCGGCGCCGAACACGCACCCCACCCTCGCCAAGGCCGGCGGGAACTACATCAACAGCTGCCTCATGAAGATGGAGGCCCTGGAAAACGGGTACTCCGACGCCATCGCCCTGGGCGCCGGGGGTACGGTCAGCGAAGGAAGTGGGCAGAACATCTTCCTGGTGCGCGACGGGGTGCTGGTCACCCCGGAGCTGGACGGGACCATGTTGGAGGGGATCACCCGCCACACGATCCTGGACCTGGCACGCCGCCTGGAGATCCCCATCCGGGCCGGAACCGTCCCGCGGGAGACCCTCTACACCGCCGACGAGATGTTCTTCACCGGCACCGCCTCGGAGGTGACGCCCATCCGGAGTGTGGACCGCATCCCGGTGGGGTCGGGCAAGCCGGGACCCATCACGCGGCGTCTCCAGGAGGCGTACATGGAGTTGGTGGAGGGCCGCGGAGAAGACCCGAAGGGCTGGCTCGAGGTGGTCCGGGACATGCCCACCTCCAAGACCAGCACCGCCTGAGGCGGCTGCCGGCGGGCCCCCGGGGATGCCCTGGGGCCCACACCGCCCCACCCCCATATTGGAGATTGCCAACCTCGCACCTGGAGCCGCCCATGACCGACCGGAGTCCCCGCCCGTGACCGAACCCCTGGTCCTGGTCGTGGAGGATGAGGAAGTCCTGCGCCGGCTCATCGTGCGGATGCTGTCCCGCCTGGGATACCGCGTGCAGGAGGCCGCCGACGGCGAGGAAGGGCTGAGCCAGGTGCAGGATGACCCGGAGTCCTTCTCCCTCATCCTCAGCGACGTCGTCATGCCCCGACTCAGCGGCCCGGAGATGGTGGCCCAACTGCGGGAATCCGGAGACGAGACGCCGGTGGCCTTCATGTCCGGATACTCGGGAGACGCCCTGGAGCCGGCGGAGCAGTACGGGAACCTGCTCCCCAAGCCCTTCACCATGGAAGAGCTCCGGGACTTCGTGCGCGAGGCCCTCTCCGGGTAGCGGGCCCGCGCTCCGCCCTCAGATGCGCTCGTGATCCGGGCGCCATTCCTCGATGGCGGCCTTGATCTCCTTGGCGCTCGTCACCTCTCCCTGCAGGACCCTCCGCACCAGTGATTCGAGTTCGCCGTCGGATGCGAAGCGCAGGGCTACCCGCTGTCGGGTGGAGATCTCGTCGAGGCGGGGCAGCAGGTCCGGGGAAAGAAGGCGCTCCATGCGGATCTGCTCCTCCAGCCGGATCACCCGATCCTGGACCCCCGTGGCGAAGGTGCGGGCGTAGAAGACACAGATGGCCGTGCCGACAGTGAAGAGCGCGAGGGCGAGGGCCGCCGGGCTGAAGTCGGTGAAGGCCCGCACCAGGAAGAAGAGCGCCGGCAGCGCAACCATGGGAACGCCGACCTTGTGGTACCCGGTGACGAACCGGGTGTGGTTCTCATAGGACTGGGGGGCATCGCTCATGACCGTTCTCTCCGGAAGGTGGGTGTGGCGTCGCTCCTGTCACCCTAGAATGCCCCTGCAGATCCCAATACATCCCCCGCCATGACCGACGACCCCGCGCCACCGCGCCGCTACGACGAGGATCAGGTCACCCTGATCCTCAAGCGGGCCACGGAGCTGCACCGTGACGAGCCCACCCGCACCGGTGGCGCAGCTGATGGGCTGACGCTTTCGGAGCTCGAGGAGATCGCCCGGGAGGCGGGGATCGATCCCCGGCACCTGAGAAGGGCGGCCATGGAGGTGGACACCGGCTCGCTGGAGGAGACGGCGTGGTCTCGACTCCTGGGCGAGGAGGTGGAGCTGCACCACGAGGCCATCCTCCCCGGCGAGATCCACCCGGACGACTTCGAACGGGTGGTCGCGGTCCTCCAGGCGCGCTCCAAGGAGCATGGCCAGCCAAGCCTCCTGGGCCGCACCCTCACCTGGAGCGCAGAGACCGCCAACAAGACCCGCACCACCCAGGTTTCGGTCTCCGCCCGGAACGGGGAGACCCACATCCGGGTGGAAGAGCGTCTCAACCAGCTCGCCGGCGGCATCTTCGGCGGCGGCCTCGGCGGGCTCGGCGGTGGACTGGGCTTCGGGCTGGGGCTGCCCCTCGGGCTGGAACTCCTCGGCTCCGTCGGCGCGGCCATGGTCCTCCCCGTCGGCTTCCTCGGCCTCACCTTCGTGGGGTGCCGGGCCGTCTACCGGGCTCTGGTGGGCCGGCGGCGCACGGAGCTGGCCCGCCTCATGGACGCGGTCGTGGAGGAGGTCCGCACCAGCGTCGAGCGCCGGCGGACCCTCCCCCCTGGGTGAGCGCTACCGTCCCGCCGGCGTGCCGTAGGGGTACATGGTGGAGAGGTCCACGTTCTCGTAGTCCAGCCCATCCAGGAAGGTCGTGCCTACGAAGGGGCCCGGCGCCTCCACCACCACGATGGTGGGCGCGAACCCGTTCTCGTCGAATCCCCGGCGGAAATGGACCCGGGACTTCACCACGAAGACGTCGAAGTCGTCCAGCTCCAGACCCAGCTCCACGAAGTCCTCCGGGTCGGTGATCTGGGTGTAGGCCGGGACGAGGACCACGACGTTGCCCTCGCCGAACTGCACCGCCGCCACCTCGTCGTAGCCTTCCCACGGCCCGCGATGGAGGAGGGTGCCCTCGATGGGGTACGGGTCGCCGCCGGAGGGCGTGAATCCACCGATGTCCATCTCGAAGAGGTCCCCCGCCTGGGCGCCGGCCTCGGCCAGGGCGGTGAGGGCCTGTGGGTCGGAGATGGCTCCGTAGAGCACGCGCTCGATCCCCTGGGCCTCGAAGGCGCGGAGGATGTGGGTGGCGTCCCCGGGACGGTCCGAGTGGTCCCCCACGGCCACCGGGGTCGCGCCTCGCGCCACCGCCGCCGCCACGGTGTCCGCCGCCTCGTCGGGGGCCGGCAGG
>CAKZOQ010000314.1 GCA_937136445.1 uncultured Gemmatimonadota bacterium | reverse complement strand
CAGGGCACGGACGCGGCGCTGCATGGCCCGGTGCCCTTCGGCGAGTTCGGGGTCCTCCGCCCAGACCCGTTCGGCCCGGGCCCAGAGCGTCAGGTTCACGCTTTCCGGGAGTGCGCGGGCCACCGGGCGCTCCTCCTCCTCCCACTCCCGCCACCCGGCGCTCACCACGGCTACCTTGGCGTCTGGGGCCACGTCGGAGACCACGCGGCCCACATCGGGCTCGTCGCCCTGCGGTCCGAGGAGGATCACGCGACGGGCCTGACGCGTCATCCGGCGCGCACCTGCATCACCTCGCCCACCGTGTCGAGCATGGAGCGGAGCTGGTCGTAGTCGGGATGCCGCATCCGCACCCAGGCGTTGGCCAGGTACCCGGCCTCCACCGGTTGGGTGGGGGTGCCGGGGGGCGGAAGGTGGGCATCGAGGATCCACTCCCCGAAGCGCCGCTGGATCTCCTCCGCGCCCTCCACCCCGCGGATGGTACCGTCCCGATCGGGCCGAAGAGCGACCATGCCGGCCGCGTAGCGACGGCTGGGCTTCTGGGCCAGCCGGCCGAAGCAGACCGCCATGGCCCACTCGTGGTAGAGATCGATCTCGTTGGCGGCGGAGTAGAGATCCCAGGTCCGCACGCCCGGCGGTCGGCACCCGATCTCGGAGAACCGCAGCCCGCGGGCCCCGATGAACCACTCCATGTGGGTGGCGGAGGTCTGGAGGTCCAGCAGCTCGTTGACGGTCGCTCCCATGGCCCGGACCTCCTGGTACCCCGGGGCGGTCTCGACCCGGTTGGTCGTGACGAGCTGGGGGGAGATCCAGCGGGAGCGCATGGCCTCGAGGACGTTGGGGTAGTAGTGACTGATGAACTCGTGGGCCACCTGCCCCCCGATGGTGATGGTGTCGTAGAAGGCCTCGTGGCCCTCGACGAACTCCTCGACCGCCACCTCGCCGCCGTGGCCCACCCCCGCCTCGGCGAGCCGGGCGTCCAACTCCTCGAGGGTATCCACGCGATGGGTCCCGGAGGCGCCGGCGGCGGATCGAGGCTTCACCACCAGCGGGTAGCCGGTCTCCGAAGCGAAGGCGTGGATTTCCTCCGGGGATCCGCTCCCCACGGAGGCCGCCGTGGGCACCCCGCCCTGCCGCAGCACCTCCTTCATGCTGGGCTTGTCGCGGCAGAGCCAGGCGGTGCGAGCCGACGTGCCCGGGATGCCCAGGGCTTCACGGGCCTGGGCCGCCGGGAGGACGTGGGACTCCACCGTGGCCTCGAGGCGGTCCACGGAGAAGCGACGGCCGATCCACCCGACCCGGTCCACCAGGATCCCGGGATCCACCACGGTGGGTACCTGCTCGTAGTGCAGGAGCCACGCCCGCAGGTCGTCGTCGAGGGCCTCCTTGGGGCGTTCGCCCAGGGCGGAGATCCGCGCCCCGGCCCGATGGAGTCCACGGACGAACTGCTTCTGGTTGGCGGGAAACAGGGGTTCGATGAAGACGACGTGCACGGTGCCTATGGGCGGGCGAAAGCGACGTTGCAAGATAGAGCCCGTCCTCCCGGGACGGTACCGGAGGCGCCGGTCGAGCCGTACCTTCGCGGCAGCCGTCTCGGACCGACCGAGCCCCCCTCCCTCCCCCGCGAGTCATGCCGGACGTCACCTTCGTGGCCCCCTGGTTCGCCGAGACCACGCTGCGCTTCGTCGACGCCCTGGCGGGTCTGGACGACGTGCGCCTCTCGCTCCTGAGTCAGGACGCCCCCGAAAAGGTGCCGGCGGGGCTCCGAGGCCGCCTCCACCACGCCCTTCGCCTCCCGGACGCACTGGACCCGGAGACCCTCATGAAGGGGGTGGCGCACCTTCGCGCTCGAGGCGATGGCGTCCACCTGCTCCTCGGCACGTTGGAGGAGCTCCAGGTGCCTCTGGGTCAGGTGCGGGACGCCCTCGGGATTCCGGGGATGGGCGCCGAGGTGGGCCGGAACTTCCGGGACAAGGCGCGCATGAAGGACGTCCTCCGCGCCCACGACCTGCCCTGTGCGCGCCACGCACTGGTCCGATCCACGGAGGAGGCGCGGGCCTTCGCCGGGGAGACCGGCTTTCCCCTGGTGGCCAAGCCGCCGGCGGGCTCGGGCGCTCGGGGGACCTTCCGCCTCGGGTCGGAGCAGGATCTGTCCGAATGGCTGGCCTCCATGCCCCCCTCCCCCGAGCGCCCGACGCTGCTGGAAGAGTTCATCGTCGGGGCCGAGCACTCCTTCGACTCGATGGTGCTCGGCGGCGAGGTGGTCTGGCACTCCATGAACCACTACCTCCCCAGCGCCCTGGAGACGCTGTCGCAGCCCTGGATCCAGTGGTGCGTCCTCCTCCCCCGGGAGGCCGACGACCCCGCCTTCGCCGAGATCCGGGAGGCGGCGCCGCGGGCGCTGCAGGCGCTGGGGATGGTCCAGGGGATGAGCCACATGGAGTGGTTCCGCCGTCCGGACGGTCGCATCGCCATCTCGGAGGTCGGGGCCCGGCCACCGGGCGCTCGCTTCATGAACCTCATCTCGTGGGCGCACGACCGGGACTTCTTCCGTGCCTGGGCGGAGGCCGTGGTCCACGGTCGGTTCACCCCGGCAGCGCGGCCCTACGCCGCCGGCGCCGCCTACCTTCGCGGTCAGGGTTCGGGCAGGGTGGCCGGGGTGCGAGGGCTCGCCGAGCTGGCCGAGGGGCTCGGCCCCCTGGTGGTCGAGGCTCGGATTCCCGAGCCCGGCCAACCCGCCTCCCCCACCTACGAGGGGGAGGGCTACGTCATCGTGCGGCATCCCGAGACCGAGGTGGTCCGGGGCGCCCTCCGTGCCATCGTCTCCCACGTCCGGGTGGAGCTGACCCCATGAACATCCTGATGATCTCCCCCGGCTTCCCCCGGGAGATGCAGTTCTTCACCCGGGGCCTCCGGGAGCAGGGAGCCCGGGTGGTGGGGCTCGGCGACCAGCCCGAGGGCGCCCTCCCCGCCGTCGCCCGGGAGCACCTCTCCGCCTACCTGCACGTGGATTCCTTCCAGGACGAGGAGGCGGTGGTGCAGCGGGTCGTCGACGTCGCCACACGAATCCCCCTGCATCGCGTCGAGTGCCTCTGGGAGCCGTACCTCGTCCTGGCGGCCCGCATCCGGGAGCGCCTGGGACTTCCCGGACTCACCGTCCAGGAGACGATCCCCTTCCGGGACAAGGAGGTCATGAAGCGGCTGCTGGACGCCGCCGGGATCCGGACCCCGCACCACTATTCGGCCACCACGGCGAACGGGGTGGTGGAGGCCGCCGAGACCATCGGGTACCCGGTCGTGGTGAAGCCCATCGACGGGGCGGGCTCGGAGAGCACCCACCGGGTCGGCTCCCGGGAGGAACTGGAGGGCATCCTCCCCGGACTCCGGTCCGTTCCCGAGGTGAGCGTGGAGGAGTTCGTCCAGGGAGAAGACATGACCTTCGACACGCTGGCGGTGGACGGCGAGATCCTGCACGAAAGCGTCGCCACCTACATTCCCCGCGCCCTGGACATGAAGGTCAACGAGTGGATCAGCCCCATCACCCTCGTCTACCGGGAGCTGGACCAGCCTGAACTCGCGCCAGGGCGGGAGATGGGTCGGCGGGTGTTGGAGGCGCTGGGCTTCCAGACCGGCTACACCCACATGGAATGGTACCGGACGCCCTCCGGAGAGGCCGTCTTCGGCGAGATCGGCGCGCGCTCACCCGGGGCGGGCCTGGTGGATCTCATCAACTACGCCTCGGACATCGACACCTACGCCGGGTGGGCGGAATGCGTGGTCCACGGCCGATTCACGCAAGACGTGGAGCGGAAGTACAACGCCGCCTGGATCTACAAGCGGGCGCGGGGCCAGGGACGGATCCAGCGGTACGAAGGGCTGGAGGCCATCCTGTCGGAGTACGGCGAGTCCATCGTCGAGGTGGACCTGAACCCCATCGGAGCCCCTCGCCGCGACTGGCGACGACAGCTCGTGGGCGACGGCCTGGTGGTGGTGCGTCACCCGGACCTGGAACGGACCCGGCGTATGGCCGAACGCATCGCCAGCCACCTGCACGTGGTCGCCGGCTGAAGGCTCGCCAGTGGTTCAACCCCCGCTGGGTTCCTCCTCCCGGTCGGCGGCGGACATCCGGGCCAGCATCCGGCGCTCCAGTCCCTCCATCTGCTTCTGACGTGTGCGCGACCAGCCGGGGAGCTGGAGGGCGCCGAAGCCCAGGAAGCCCACGCCCAGGGGACCCAGTGTACCCACGATAGAGGTGAGCTCGTCGGCACCCACCCCCAGGCCCAGGACCGCGGCCACGGCCATGACCAGGGTCATGCCCAGCATCGCTCCGCCCATTCCGATGAAGGCCTTGGCGTTGCCCTTGGTGGTCCCCATGCGGAGCTGCCAGCCGGAGCCGGTGGGCTCGACGTAGGCGTGGAGGTTGCTGTTGGTCCAGCCGCGCATCCCACCGGCGCCGTCCAGCTTCCCCTTGGCCCGAAAGGTCTGGCGAAGGTCCGCCACCAGCTCACTCCATTCCCGGTCCGTGGGCGTCCGGCTCAGGGGGGTCACGTGGTAGACCGACATGGGGAGCACACCCCACTCGCGCTGGATCCCCTGCACCCGGTCCAGGGAGGCGGCGGCCTCACGGACATGTTCCGCCGAGACGCCCACCTCCTGGCCGATGGACTCGAGCTCCGAGAGCGTCATGCCGTCACGGGCCAGAGCCGTCGGCTGTCGGCGTTCCACGCTCTGCTCCACGGCGCGGTGCAGGATGACCTCGACCTCTTCGTCGCTGTATCGTCGCTCGTCGCTCACAGCCGGCTGCCCGTTTCGGGTGGAAGGTGCACCCCCAATCTACGGGAGAAGGGCCGGAGTTCGTCAGGGGCCCGCGCGACGAGGAAGTGGACCGACGGAGGGTGGCGGGGTGCGTCAGCCGGAGGCGTCGCCTGTCCCACCCCGGTGTTCGTCCCAGAGCGCCCGGAAGAGCTCGAAGGGGTAGATCCCCGTGCCGTGGCCGTCGCTCCATTCGAATCGGAGGGCGTAGCGGCCGACGTAGTGGATGGCCTGGGGGTAGACGCCCTGCGGCACCTGATCTTCGGTGAGGGTCCGGACCCCGGTGAGCTCGTCCACGCAGGCGGCGCAGGGGCAGCGCATGCGAAGGAATCGGGGCACGTACTCGCTCACCTCGCCGTCCTCCCAGACGATGCGCAGGTGGCTGCCGTCCTCGGTGGGGCCGATGTCGGCCGGGGTGGTTTCGGGACCAGCCACGCTCAGCCCTCCCCCCGCAGCCGTTCCGCCAGGGCCCGGAAGGCCCGGCCCCGATGGCTGCGGGCGTTCTTGGCCTCGGCATCGAGCTCGGCGTAGGTGACCTCCAGCTCCGGCACGAGGATGTGCGGGTCGTATCCGAACCCTCCGCACCCCCGGGCCTCGTCCACCACCCGTCCCTCCGCCTCGCCGCGGACCGCCACCTCGCGTTCCCCGTCCAGGAGGACCGCCACGCAGACGTAGCGGGCGGTCCGGTCCTCCGGAGGCACGTCGGCCAGGAGACGCACCAGGTGCCGGTTGTTGGCGTCGTCCCGGGGTTGTCCGTCCAGGACCTGGTCGGCGGCGCCGTCGTCCTGGGCGAAGCGCTTGGAACGCACCCCAGGCCGGCCGTCCAGCGCATCCACCTCGAGACCCGAGTCGTCGGCGACGGTGGGGAGGCCGGTCCTCCGCTGGAAGTAGCGGGCCTTGGAGCGGGCGTTCTCCAGGAAGGTGTCGTGGGGCTCCAGACGCTCCTCCTCCGGGGACGGCTCCACACCGGCGTCGTCCAGGCTGAGAACCTCCAGGTCCGGCACCTCCACCAGGATCTGGCGGATCTCCTGCATCTTGTGGGCGCTTCGGGTGGCCACAAGCAGCTTCACAGGGTCTCCGCCACCGCGCCGCTGTCGCCGGCCCGGGCCGCCTCGATGGCGCCGGTCTGCCCCGCCAGGAGCTCGTCGATGCCCCTCAGGGCCACGTCGAGCATCTGGTCCATGGCGTCCCGGCCGAAGGGGTCGCCCTCCGCCGTCCCCTGGACCTCCACCAGCATCCCCGACTGGGTGGCCACCACATTCATGTCCACCTGGGCCGTGGAGTCCAGCTCGTAGTCCAGGTCCAGGCGGATCCGGCCGCCCACGAGGCCGACGCTCACCGCCGCCACCTGTTCCCGGACCGGATTCCCCGCCACCATGCCCTGCGCCACCATCCAGTCGCCGGCGCGGATCAGGGCGACACAGGCCCCCGTGATGGAGGCCGTGCGGGTCCCCCCGTCGGCCTGGAGGACGTCGCAGTCCAGGGTGATGGTGTGGGGTCCCATGCCCCGCAGGTCGGTGACCGAGCGGAGAGACCGGCCGATGAGGCGCTGGATTTCCCGGGTGCGCCCCCCCGCCCCGTTCCGTTCCCGGCTCCGGCGGGTGTGGGTGGAGCGAGGCAGCATGGCGTACTCGGCCGTGACCCAGCCGTCCCCGCTCTCCTCCCGCCACCGGGGGACCCCCTCCTCCACCGAGGCCGTGCACAGGACCCGGGTATCACCGGCGCGGACCAGGCACGAGCCTTCAGCGTAGGGCGAGACGTCGAGCCCTAGGGAGAGGGGGCGGAGCTCGTCGGGGGCGCGGGTGTCGCCAGGGGTCATGCGGGGTCCTCGTCGGTGCGGATGCGCTGGATGAGGCGGGTGGTGGAGTACCCGTCGGTGAAGGGGATGATCTCCACCTGGCCGCCGGCGGCCAGGACTTCCTCCCGGCCCACCACCTCCTCGGGGCGGTAGTCGCCGCCCTTCACCAGGACGTCGGGGCGGACGGAGGCGATGAGGGCGCGCGGGGTCTCTTCGTCGAAGAGGGTGACCCAGTCCACGCACTCCAGCGCCGCCAGGAGGTGCAGGCGATCGGCCTCGGCGTTCCAGGGCCGGCCGGGCCCCTTTCCCAGGCGCCGGACCGAGGCGTCGGAGTTCACCGCCACCGCCAGTGCGTCGCCCACCGCTCGAGCCCGGCTGAGGTAGTCCACGTGGCCCCGGTGCAGGATGTCGAAGACGCCGTTGGTGAAGACCAGGGTGCCGCGCCGCGGCGGCGCCAGGCTGGAGGCGAAGGCGGCGCGATCCAGAATCTTGGAGGCGGGGTCGCGGACCATGGCTCAGCTCGCCTCCCGCGGCGTGGCGGGCTCGGGAAGGAGGTCGGCGCCTCGCTGTCGGAGGAGGCGGGCCACCCGGTCGGCGAGCTCGGCGGGATCCTGGTCGGAGCCGGAGGCGTCGGCCCGCACCACCCGGATGGGTCGCTCCACCGGATCCTCGCCCGACCGGACGGTCCCCCCGGAGGCCAGGAGCCCCCAGAGTCGTAACCACCGGCCGTAGGGCAGCGCCAGCGAGCCGAGGGCGCCGCGGGGCCCGAAGCCCAGCCTTCGCGCCAGGATCTCCTCGGCCTCCAGGGCGGCGCGGGAAGGCGGGTCGTCGAGGCGCGCCAGGATCCCGGCCGCCTGGGCGTCGTCGGAGGCCACCACCAGGACGCCGGCGCCCTGCCCCGGTCCCGGCGTCCAGGCCTTGGGTTCCAGGATCTGGGAGGCTCGGGCGGCGAGACCGGTGGCACGCGCCTCGCCGGCGGAAAGGACGACGGCGTCCACAGCACCGGCCGCCAGGAGCGACGCGGCATCGGGGTCCGACGAGGCGTCCTGGCCCAGCTCTCGGCAGTCCACCGCCTCCAGGTCCGGTCGGTGCGCCGCCAGGAGCGCCCGTCGGCGGGGTCCCGCCAGGGCCACTCGACTGCCGGCGGCGAGGGTGCCCAGGACGAAGGCGCCGGAGGCCGGGACCAGGAGATCCCGGGGCTCCGGCCGGGGCGGGATGGCGACCACGCGGCCCCGCGTCTCCCGCCGCAGATTCCAGGGAACCACGGCGCCCCTCGCCCGGCCCTGGGCAAGATCGTCCAGGGAATCCCCGGATTCCCTGAGCTCCCATTCCCCCGCCCCGGACCATCCCTCCGCCCAGCTCCGGTGCTCCGGCGCGACGGCGAGGAGGAGGCTCACGGCGGGGCTAGAAGCGGAGATAGAAGAGGACGTACGCCCCCAGGAGCAGCGCCACCCAGAGGACCATGCTCCCGGTGGGCCAGGTCCGGGACCAGATGCCCTCGGCGGCGTGGTGCCGCGCCAGGCGGTCGACGACGTTCTTGGCGGTCCCGACGATGGCCGATGCGGCAGCCGTCCGGGCCTTGCCGGTCTGGACGGCGAACTCGCTTCCCACTGCGGCGCCGAATCGCCGGTAGAACCAGTCGAAATCCAGCGAGATGGTCAGCGTCCGCTTCATGAGCGGAAGCAGGACGAAGAAGGCCAGCCCGGCGAAGAGGAGGAGCTGGAACTGACTCACCAGGTGGCTCGCCGTATACGGCA